>CAZTLH010000367.1:0-3235 GCA_964614335.1 uncultured Gammaproteobacteria bacterium | reverse complement strand
GATGAACAAAACCAATACTTCAATAAGCATCAAATATGCAGTCATATTACTGGCCGTATTGACGGTACTTGTCACGGGGGGTGGTGCCGCTCTCTATTACAACCATAGTGCCAATATAGTGCGTGAACGTGAAATCACAGACACCACTGCGATACCCGAAACCCTGGCTTCCCGGGTCGATGATTTTATTCAACGCAATACGCAGGCGGTAAAATTGCTGGCCGGCGAGGATTCCATGCTTGAGGCGATTGACCGCACTGTCATGAATGTACCCGCTGTCATGTTGTCCGAGCGCGAGACCAACGAAACGCTGGATCATTTCTGTTCGGAACTCAAGGCTGCGATCTGCTATATCATGAATGATCAGGGCCTTACTGTAGCCTCCAGTAACAGGGATACACCCAAATCTTTAATTGGTCATAATTATGCATTTCGCCCATATTTTCAGACGGCCATAAAAGGGCAACCGGGGCTTTATACTGCACTCGGTGTAACCACACATAAGCGTGGCCTGTATTTCAGTTCCGCTGTCTATAACCGTGCCCGGACGATTGCCGGTGTGGTTGTCATCAAATTCTCTACCGAGTATGTCGATGACATCTTCAGCGAAGCTCCAGGGGTGGCATTTCTGATGTCACCTGAGGGTGTCATTTTTGCCTCCAATCAAGCTGACTGGCAGTTACATACATTATCGAACCTGACGCCGGAGCAGTTACAGAAGCTGCAACAATCACCCCAATTTGGCAAGACCAAACCACCCACACTAGGTTGGGAACATGTGGATAATGAGCATTTGAGCAATCCTCAAGGCCAGAAATTCTTTTTTCATGAGACCGGTATAAAAACTTTTCCAGGCTGGAAGGTGGGTTATGCAGCTAATGTCGATGTATTAAATGCCCAGGTGCGGCGAGATACCCGGACCATCGTCTATATATTATTGATTTTCTTCTTTTTGGTCATCCTGATTGTCGGTTTTATCTACCGAAAATCATCACAGAGTATCCACCAACTGACAATTTATCGGCAAGCGCTGGAGCAGAGTGAAGATCGGCTTCGGCGTTTCTCAGAAGTGGCCAATGAAGCCATCATTTTCCATCGTAATGCAGTGGCATTGGATGCCAATACCACGGCGGAACAGTTGTTTGGCTATTCTCGAAGTGAATTGAATGGCATAAAAGCATCACAAGTCATTGCACCGGAGTATCTGCAACAGGTGCAGAGCAATATAGCCGATCAATATGAAGAGCCCTATGAATCAGTGATTGTTACAAAAAGCGGTGAGCGTATACCAGTGGAAATTCTAGGCAAGACGACGACCTGGGATGGGCAACCTGCCAGGGTAAGTTCGTTTGTCGATATTAGACAGCGTAAAAAACAGGAAGAGAAAATTCTCTATCAGGCTACCTTTGATGCCTTGACCGGCCTGCCCAACCGTACATTATGTCGTGACCGCATCGAGCAGGCGATTCGTGCCGCCAAGCGTGGTAACTATCTTCTGGCCCTGATGTTTATCGATCTGGACGACTTCAAGACCGTCAATGATACCCTGGGTCATGATGCCGGCGATGTGCTACTGCAACAGGCCGCGCGCCGTATGCAAGGCTGTGTCCGCGCCGAAGATACGGTAGCCCGTCAGGGTGGTGATGAATTTCTTGTTCTGTTGGGGAAAATCGATCAGGCAGCAGATGTAAAAACGGTTGAAGAAAAATTGTTACAGGCTTTTTCAATACCATTTACCATCGATGGTACTGACTTGAATGTGACATTGAGTATTGGCGTTGTGGTTTACCCGGACGATGGTGCGAATTACGAAACATTGTTGCAGTATGCTGATATAGCCATGTATCAGGCCAAGGAAGAAGGAAAAAACCAGAGCCGAATGTTCAGCCGGGAAATGAGTGTTAAAACCAATCGTCAGCAAGATCTTAGCAATGGCTTGCAACAGGCCATGCCAAACGGCGAGTTTTCTCTGGTCTATCAACCTCTTTACGATGTAGCAACACTACGGGCACAAGGTGCCGAAGCGCTGTTGCGCTGGAATAACAAGGCGCTCGGACCAATACCACCGGAGGAGTTCATTCCCTTACTGGAGCGCACTGGAATGATTGTAGATATTGGCATCTGGGTTTTGCAGCAGGCCTGTCAGCAGGCCGTAACCTGGCAACAACAGGGCCTGGAAAAACTGCGTATGGCGGTAAATGTTTCACCACGACAATTGGGTGACAGACGCTTCCCGGAAATGCTGCAGAAAGTCCTTGAAAGCAGTGGTCTTGCCGCGGAGTTGCTGGACATTGAAGTCACTGAAGGCTTGTTTCTTAAACACAGTATTGATGATGCCACGACCGTATTGCATTCCCTGCGTACTATCGGGGTGGGTCTTTCGATGGATGATTTCGGAACCGGTTTTTCGTCGCTCGGATATGTTCGTGACTACCCGTTTACCAGTATCAAGATTGACCGTAGTCTGTTACCAAAAGATACGGATGACCATCGCGCGCAGGCTCTGGTGAAGGCTGCTGTGGACATGGCCAGAGCGTTGGATATGGCCGTCATCGCCGAGGGTGTCGAGACGGCATACCAGCTGGAATTCGTGAAAGCCTGTTTTTGTGATAGTTTACAAGGCTTTTTGCTGTCCAAACCAGTTAATGCAAAAAACTTCAGTGCTATTTGGGAACAACAACTGTCATAAAGTCAGTAAATAGAGCCTGATTCCTCCGCGATGGAAAAATGGTTTTATTGCCAGATACTCGCGCAAGTGCAGGGTTGGCTGACTGTCTTCTTACTCGATGGCCAAAGATGGCTAAAAATCGCGGGAACACAACCCACAAACCCGGTGTTACATGTTCTTGACGGGTGCTCCCGCAATCAAATAATTGCATATTGTCAGCATGTCACTTGAGGTTAGAATACCCGGTTTGTACAAATCCCGGCAACAGTTTCCCTCAGGAATCCGAGATCAGGGGAGATGATGACGTATTTGGGATCATCGGCTTTTCAGAGCCTTTGAGTGAACAAGCCACCGTCAATACCTGCGAGAGCTGCTGAAATACCGCAATAGTGACTGTCTCTTATAAAACTCTCCGCGCCCACGAGACTCAGGCGAAGATCGGATGCCGTCTACATCCAGAACAAAAAAAAAAAAAACAAGGCCAAACCCATAACAAGAAACACGACACAACATAAAAGAATAACAAATAGACGAACAAAAAAAACCAAAAAATAACTACATAAAAAA
>CAZTLH010000366.1:0-3251 GCA_964614335.1 uncultured Gammaproteobacteria bacterium | reverse complement strand
CCACTGCCTGGTGCCAATGAGCCCCTTAGAAAAGCGATTACCAATCTCTATCATGCCGATGAATCGACCTGTGTCAGGCGCTTGCTGGCCGCACTCGATGATACAGATGCACAACAGCAGGCAATACAGCAAACGGCAACGGAGCTGGTGGAGACCATCCGCAGTGACAAGACTGCACATGGTGGTCTCGATGCCTTCCTGCAGGAATTCAAACTGTCGAGTCGTGAAGGCATTGCACTGATGTGTCTGGCAGAGGCCTTGTTGCGTGTGCCCGATGGCCGTACTGCCGATGCTCTGATCAAGGACAAATTATCGACGGCTGACTGGCAGTCGCATCTTGGTAAAAGTGAGTCATTATTCGTCAATGCCAGCACCTGGGGGCTGTTATTGACCGGTAAATTTATTGCCATGGACAGCTCGCAAAAACAGGATTTATCCTCCAGCTTGACCCGTCTGGCTTCCCGCAGCGGGGAACCGGTCATTCGCAAGGCGGTAAGCAAGGCCATGGGCATCATGGGACATCAGTTTGTGCTCGCAGAGACCATGGCGGCAGGGCTGAAGAAGGCGCGAAAACTGGAAAGTAAAGGTTTCTTGTATTCCTACGACATGCTCGGAGAAGCCGCCAGGACGGCCGATGATGCCGAAAAATACTTTCAGTCCTATCGAAAATCCATCGCATTAATCGGTGACAGCACCAAATCGGACCATTGCGAGGAGACTCCTGGCATCTCGGTAAAGCTTTCCGCATTACACCCTCGCTACGAATATGCAAAGATGAGCAGAATCCTCAAGGAAATGCTGCCCGATTGCGAATATTGGCAAAACAAGCCAAAGCCGCCGGAATAGGCATGACCATTGACGCCGAAGAGGCAGACCGTCTGGAGCCCTCCCTGACAATTTTGGAGGCACTGGCGGAAGACCTCACACTACAAGGTTGGAATGGTTTGGGTTTTGTGGTCCAGGCTTATCAAAAACGTGCGCCTGCGGTGCTGGACTGGCTTGCAGATCTGGCTTCAAGAAACCATCGAAAGCTGATGATACGTTTGGTAAAAGGTGCCTATTGGGATTCTGAAGTCAAGGCTGCCCAGGTCATGGGTTATCAGGATTATCCGGTGTTTACCCGCAAGGTCAATACCGATATTTCTTATCTGGTCTGTGCTCGTAAATTATTGCAGCAGCCCGATGTCTTTTATGCCATGTTTGCCACCCACAACGCCCATACGGCAGCTTCGGTATTGCACTATGCGCAAGGGCGCACAGATTTTGAATTTCAGTGTCTGCATGGTATGGGGGAAGCGCTTTATCATCAGGTAGTCGGTGAACGTCATCAGCGCTGCCGTATCTATGCACCAATTGGTGCTCACAAGGATTTGCTGGCCTATCTGGTTCGTCGTTTGCTGGAAAATGGCGCCAACAGTTCCTTTGTCAATCGTTTGGTAGACAAAAACCTGCCGATCGCAGAAATTGTCGCAGATCCTGCCGCAGGACTCCGTTCACAGGTAATGGCCAACTATCGTCACCCTGCAATACCGTTGCCTGTTGATCTCTATGGAAAGCAGAGAACAAATTCAAAAGGGCTGAATCTTGCGGATGATTTGGCGTTGGATCAACTCACACAAACCTCCGGGGAACTGGACAGAAAAATATGGCAGGCAGCTCCGATCATCGTTGACAAAGATTTGTCAAAGGCCAGGTATCAATGTATTGAAAATCCGGCACGGTCAGAAGAACCTGCCGGCCAGGTCAGCAACACAACTACAGAGCAAATCTGTGCTGCGCTGGAAGCAGCGGATAGCTATCAGGCGCAATGGGATGCTCTCGGCGGTCAGACCCGTAGTGAGTTTCTGATTAAAGCAGCTAATCTTTATGAAGCACACCGGAATGAGCTATTGGAGTTGTGTATCCGCGAAGCCGGGAAAACATTGGCTGATGCCGTCGCAGAACTCCGCGAAGCGGTCGATTTTTTACGTTACTATGCTGCGCGTGGAAGTCTCGATTTTGACCAGCCGGTAGAGTTACAGGGTCCCACTGGTGAAAAAAACACCTTGTCCTTGCACGGCAAGGGGATATTCGTCTGTATCAGTCCCTGGAATTTCCCGCTGGCGATCTTTACCGGTCAAATTAGCGCGGCATTAGTTACAGGCAACACGGTTATCGCCAAACCGGCAGAACAAACACCATTGATTGCAAGCTTTGCTGTCCAGTTACTCCATCAGGCCGGGTTACCAATAGCAGCACTTCAATTGCTGCCCGGTGATGGCCGGGTAGGGGCATTATTGACCGCTGACCCAAGGGTTGCCGGCGTGGCGTTTACCGGATCGACAGCCACAGCACGTAGAATTCAGCAGACCCTGGATGCCCGGCAGGCGCCTATTGCCACACTCATTGCTGAAACCGGTGGGATCAATGCCATGCTGGTCGATTCCACTGCCTTGCCTGAGCAAGTGATACGGGATGTCGTGATCTCGGCCTTTCAAAGTGCGGGGCAGCGATGTTCTGCACTCCGCATGCTCTATCTGCAGGATGATATTGCCGATGGCATGATTGCCATGCTCATTGGCGCCATGGCCGAGCTGACGACCGGTGATCCGTCGCTGCTGAGCATCGATCTGGGTCCGGTCATCGATACCCAGGCACGACAGAATATCCTCGATCATGTAGAACAACAACGCTCGATGGGTCGCAAAATACATACTGCACCAGACCCACAGAGCCGTGATCATGGCTACTTTGTCGCTCCAGTGGTCATCGAAATCGATTCTATTGCCGACCTGGAACGGGAAATCTTTGGCCCGGTATTGCATATCGCACGCTATCAGGCCCGCGATCTGAATCAGGTCGTCGATGCCATCAATCGCACGGGTTATGGATTGACCCTGGGCATTCACAGTCGAATTGAATCGACTGTGCAGCAAATCATTTCACACGCACGGGTGGGTAATATTTATGTCAATCGAAATATGATTGGAGCAGTGGTCGGCGTGCAGCCGTTTGGCGGTGAAGGTTATTCCGGTACCGGACCAAAAGCCGGAGGGCCACGCTATCTGTATCGTTTTGCCGTTGAACGATCGGTCAGCACCGACACCACAGCCGCTGGCGGAAATGCATCGTTGTTATCATTGAATGAGTGATTGCATTGCTCGTGTTATCAAGGTAAAACAAGTCCCGCCACAGACACATTTATTGTGATCGAGCGAAAAATCTTGGTAAATTCTGCGTTAACGGAAGCCACTGTGTAGTTCACTTCTCAC
>CAZTLH010000365.1:0-3252 GCA_964614335.1 uncultured Gammaproteobacteria bacterium | reverse complement strand
ATGGACCAAAGTCCGCTTTACCGCAGTAGGCTCTCTGTTCTCGGACAGCCTCCTAAACTGGCCACCAGGGAACCACCGCTGATCGCCAGACAGGCAAACAACAGATTCCACCCCGGCGCTGCCATTCCGACGAGCACCAGTAGCAGCGTCGAAAGTAATGGCGTGGCATAAGCGAGCACACCCAATAACTGCAGATGGCCATGTTTGACGCCATAATCCCAGGTAAAAAACGCCAGACCCACCGGCCCCAGCCCGAGACCGATCACACCGGACCATTGTGCTGCTGTGAGTGGCCAAACCGTATTTTCCCACAATAAATGACTAAGCAACCCCAGCACAGCGGTAACCCCGCAGAAACCACCGACGGCATCGGTCGGCACCTGTTTGACCAGACGACTCAAGACCGAATATCCGGACCAGATCAAGGCACAGGCTGCAGCAGCCAGATAACCTATCAGATAGACGCTTTGAAATCCGGGGCCCTGACCCAGCAACAACCAAACCCCGGAAAACGCAATGACCGCGCCCACAAGATGACGCGCATACAACCGGTTTCCTGGCAGCAAGGAAGCCAGCAACACAATCAACAAGGGCCACAGATAGGCGATCAGACTGGCCTCGACCACCGGTGCATGGGCCAGCGCGATAAAATAAAATAGATGGTAGCCAAACAGACCACTCACACCCAGCAACCAGACCGGCCAGGGTTGACACAGGATCCTGAGCAGCGACTGCCGGTTCCACAACCATTTTCCCAGCATCATGAAAAAAGCAATGGAAAAAGTCATGGTCAGCAACTGGAAGGGAGGAATATCTCCCACCAGCCGTGTCAGCAACGCCAATGCACCCCATAAGACAATTGAAACCGTGCCAACCAGCGTGGCACGGTTTGCCGAGGCTGTCATCAGGGTGGCTTTACCGCGCTAATTGCTGCAGATCACGCACGGCACCACGGTCCGCAGATGAGGTCATGGCCGCATAGGCCTGCAAGGCCATGGATACCTTACGCTGGCGGTTTTTTGGTTTCCAGGCTGCCGCACCACGAGTCAGCATTGCAGCGCGTCGCGCTGTCATTTCCTGGTCAGTGATCAACAGCTGAATACTGCGACCAGGGATATCAATTTGCAACCGATCACCCTCTGCAATCAAGCCGATGGCGCCCCCTGCTGCCGCCTCCGGTGAAGCATGTCCGATGGACAAGCCCGAGGTGCCTCCGGAGAAACGACCGTCGGTTAACAGCGCACAGCTTTTGCCCAGACCCTTGGATTTCAGATAGGAGGTCGGATAGAGCATTTCCTGCATGCCGGGCCCGCCCTTTGGCCCCTCGTAGATAATCACCACCACATCACCGGCTTCGATCTGGTCGCCCAGGATGGCTTCAACCGAAGCTTCCTGGGATTCAAACACCCTGGCACGGCCGGTAAAGGTCAGGTTCGAAGCATCGACACCCGCTGTTTTTACGATACAACCCTTCTCGGCGATATTGCCATAGAGCACGGCCAGACCACCGTCTTTTGAGTAGGCATGTTCGTAATCCCGGATACAACCGGCATCACGATCCAGGTCCAGCGCCGACCAATGCCGGTTCTGTGAAAAGGCCTGCTGCGAAGGTACGCCACCGGGTCCCGCCAGATAGCGTTGCCGGGTTGCAGTCGCAGTCGAACGCGCTGCATCCCAGCTGCTCAAGGCCTGACCCATGCTGGCACTATGGACTACCGGCACTTCGGTATGCAACAGGTCCGCAGCGGCGAGTTCACCGAGGATGCCAAACACACCACCCGCCCGATGCACATCTTCCATATGATATTCTTTGGTCGAAGGTGCCACTTTGCAAAGATTCGGCACCACCCGACTCAGACGATCGATATCGGACATACTGAAATTGACCCCCGCCTCCTGCGCGCAGGCCAACAGATGCAAGACGGTATTGGTACTGCCACCCATGGCAATATCAACACTCATGGCATTTTCGAAGGCCGCAAAACTGGCTATCGAACGTGGCAGTACGGAATCATCGTCCTCCTGATAATAACGTCGACACAGTTCAACACACAGCCGACCCGCCTCCAGAAACAGTTCCTTACGGTCGCCGTGGGTGGCCAACAAGGTTCCATTGCCCGGCAGCGAAAGCCCCAGTGCCTCAGTCAAACAGTTCATGGAATTGGCGGTAAACATACCGGAACAGGAGCCGCAGGTCGGACAAGCCGAGCGTTCAACAGCGGCCACCGTCTCATCACTTTGGGCCGGATCGGCCGCCATCACCATGGCGTCAATTAAATCCAGTTTGGTCTCACCTTCCTGTAACTTGATCTTGCCGGCCTCCATTGGACCACCACTGACAAACACGGCCGGGATATTCAGACGCAGTGCTGCCATCAGCATGCCCGGGGTAATTTTGTCACAGTTGGAGATGCAGATCAGTGCATCTGCGGTGTGGGCATTGCACATATACTCAACAGAGTCGGCAATCACTTCCCGGCTGGGCAAGGAATAGAGCATACCATCATGCCCCATGGCGATGCCGTCATCGACGGCGATGGTATGGAACTCCTTGGCCACACCACCGGCCTTCTCAACTTCACGCGCCACCATTTGACCGAGGTCTTTCAGATGAACATGCCCAGGTACAAACTGGGTGAAGGAATTGGCAATGGCGATAATCGGCTTGCCGAAATCACCATCCTTCATCCCGGTCGCCCGCCACAAAGCGCGAGCGCCTGCCATATTTCGACCGTGGGTGGAAGTTCGGGAACGATATGCCGGCATGTTGGACTCCTTTTAATGAAGGTAATAAAACAGGATTCAATAATAACAGGGGGCTCCCGCCAGACAAAGATTTGCTGACAGTTTTCTCTCTCGATGACCATAGGGTCGCCTGACTCGAAAGCCGCCAACAAATCCCTGCTGTCGAATACGTAGCGAGAGCTGCTGCAATGATACTACCTGAGACAGCAAATATCCGGGTATTGTATGCAGACAACATTAATGAATTTACAGGAGCTCCCGCTAGTCGAGGGTTTGCTGACTGTTTTCTCGCTCGATGGCTATAAATAGCCAAAATCTCTTAAAAACAGCCAACAAACCCTAGGAGCCTGTCTGAGAACAGCGAGCCTACTCCGGAAAAGCGGACTTTGGCCCGATTTTCCCCTGATTCTCGTTAAATAGAACAACTATTCGCCTCAAATCATGGAAAAATCGACCTCAAATCCGCTTTCCCTCGCTACGACCGCCATGGATGGCGGAAGTGCCGGT
>CAZTLH010000364.1:0-3264 GCA_964614335.1 uncultured Gammaproteobacteria bacterium | reverse complement strand
CCCATTGAACAGCTGATTCGTTTTAATGCCGCACGAGGTGATTGTGGTGATGGTGATATTAACGAACTGGTTACGCGTCGTCTCGGACATTTGCGTAACGGCAGCGCCTACACCTCTGAACGTAAACGCCGTGGCGCCTATATTAATATGCATGGAAATCCTATTCCTGGTGGCGGCTTTGTGACCAGCTTTACCGACATCACTGAACAGAAAAATATCGAACAGGCATTACGCGACAGTGAGTCCCGAATTCGTCTGTATACCGATAATCTGCCATTGATGCTGTGTTATATCGGAATCGATGAAAAGGTTCATTTTTCAAACAAGGCCTATAACCAGTTTCTGGGGAAAAGCCACGAACAAATCCACCACATCTCGATTAAAACCCTGCTCCAGGAGGGAAAGCTGCTGGATCAGGAACAACATATTCGACAGGCTCTACAAGGCCGACATGTCGAATTTCGCTGTCATCAACCACAGGGTACCGACCAACATGGCACCGAAGAGATGACCTATTATCAGGTTAACTACATCCCGCAACATAATGATCACCAGCAAATCCGGGGTTTTTTTGCCATCTATCAGGATATTACACAGAGTGTAGTGGCCTCTAACTTACTCAAGAAGACCAACGAATTGCTGGAAGAACGGGTCATGGAGCGGACCCAGGACCTTGAAGATCTAAACCGCCAATTACAGGAAGAAAACAGTAACAGCCTGAAATTGTCCGAAGAGCTCAAGGTTGTCACCAAAAGCAAGACCCGTTTTCTGGCTGCCGCCAGTCATGATTTATTACAGCCGATCAATGCTGCACGTCTGTTTACCAACAGCCTGATCGATCAGACTGTCCCGGACAGCGATCATGACCGTAAATTATTACAAAAAATTGACTCTTCACTAGTCAATGCCAACAAATTGCTGCGAGCCCTGCTCGATATTTCGAAACTGGACACCGGCACGCTGACGCCGGAGATCACACATTTCCATATCGATGAGCTGTTACAGGATCTCTGTATCGAGCTCACCCCGCTGGCGGAACAAAAGAATCTGCAAATCCATTTTGTGCCCAGCTCCATGACCGCCAGCAGTGACAAAACATTACTCCGCTCGATCATCCAGAATCTGGTCACCAATGCCATTCGATATACCGAAGACGGAAAAGTTCTGGTCGGCTGTCGTCGCAAGGGAGAATATCTGGAAGTACAGATTCATGATACAGGGACCGGCATCAGCAAAGAAAATATTCCCTATATTTTTGAAGAATTTCACCGGATTCGCAATCACGCCGACAAGGACAAACAGGGTCTCGGTCTGGGTCTTGCCATCACCAAACGTTTATCTGAAATACTCGACCATGCACTTAGTGTGTCATCAGAACCCGGCAAAGGCTCGTCATTCAGCATCAGAATTCCACAATATTTTGGCAATGTGATCGCCCTGAAGAAAATCAACACCTGGCTCCCCACCGGTAATCTTGATGGTATCAAGGTGTTATATCTGGAAAACTCCCCAGAGTCGTTACAGGCCATGAATTCACTGCTGAACAACTGGGGCTGCGAGGTGATCGATTGCCAGACCTATGAGCAGGCCATCGATCTTGTCCGTAATCAGTCACAAGCTGTCGACATGGTACTCGCGGATTATCGTCTGGACGGCAATCAGACCGGTCTGGATTATCTGAATTTTGTCACAAGTCACGATGAGGGGATTACCAGAGTCCTGGTGACCGCAGAGCAGGATCTGTTAATTAAAAACAGCGCACAGGAAAAAGGTCATATTTTCCTGGCAAAACCCGTCGAACCCGCAGCTCTTCGCGGAATATTGACACGACTGGCAGGTATGCGAAGAATAACCCAGGAAGCTATCCGGGAACAGGAGCAGTAACAAGGGACAACATCCAGGTCTTAATGCTCAAAGTTGTCCTCAGTCAAATCCAGCACCTTGGCAACCATAACCGCCTGGGTGCGGGAACGTACACCCAGCTTCCGGTATACTGAAGTCACATGCGCCTTGACCGTGGCCTCTGATATTTCCATATTCGCAGCAATCTGCTTGTTCATATAACCGCGGGACAAGGCTATAAAGACGCGTAACTGGGTCGGAGTCAGACTGGAAATCCTCGAAATTGCATCGAGTTCATCGTGCTCATTTTCGGTCACAGAGAAGTCAATACCATCCGGGATATGCAAACCACCATCACAAACCTGGACAATGGCATCCCGTATTTGTTGCAACGAATAGGATTTATAAATATAGCCGGCAGCGCCAGCCTGAATTGCAGCACGCACAGTTTCGGATTCTTCGATCGCCGAAACGATAATTACAGGAATTGCCGGAAAAGTCCCCTTGATCATCATCAAACCTGCCAGACCATTGCTATCGGGCATACGCAAGTCCAGCAGTAATAACCCAACCTGCTCCTGCCCCAGTCTTTTTTTAGTCTCGTTCAGATTGTCTAGTTCGTGAATTGTTGTATTGTGGAATATTGAATCAACCGTTTCACGCAATGCCTGACGAAACAGCGGATGGTCATCTGCGATAATAATTGATTTTTGCATGATTCAGACATATACCAGCATAATCAGCAAAACTCGTCGGAAATTCAATAACAAGGATTTGCTGGCAGCTCTTGAGCCAGTTGGACATTTATGGCCATCGTTCGAGAAAACAGCCAGCGTATCCTTGGCCAGCGTGTGTTCCTGCCTGAATAGAGACACGGATGGCGCACCAACAAGCCACGAAAGCGGCCCGCTAGACTGCATACCCACTGCAACCCCGGAAACCCTGTTATTATCTTTCTGTCTGTACATTTTTGCGATTCCTGTGTATCAACAATGGCCCGCAGGATCTTCTGATGGTGCTGATGAAAAAGCTAGCCGAATGTCGTCACCTTCAGTACATCCTGAAACAGCACCAGAAAGAAAAATGTGGCGGCGATACTACCGAACAACAACCGGACAAAATCCATTTCACCTTCCTCATTGCGATAACGCAAGCCATTGACCGCCACAATGGCCGTCACCAGCAGAAACAAATAATTGATCGGTTGTTCCCACACCCCAGCAATTTCAAACATAAACGTCCTGTAACCTGTCTGTTAAACCAATGGATAACTCACTCTTTGTTTTACTATAGTCATTGTCCATGTTCTTGCCACCGGGTGCTGGCTGTCATATTGAAATGAGTCGTGTGTCACACTTTCACGATCTATTGTATGAAATCACGGCTCAAAGGAAAAGCACTATTCATTTAACACAGCAATTC
>CAZTLH010000363.1:0-3312 GCA_964614335.1 uncultured Gammaproteobacteria bacterium | reverse complement strand
TTCAGTCTCTCTTTCCTCTCTTCTTTTTTTTTCTTGTTTTTGTTGTTTGTTGTTGCTTTGTTTCTTTTTTTTTTTTTTTTTTTTTTTGTATTCAGATGACTTCTTTCGTGATTCGCCTTATTCTCGTGGTCTCGGTTATGTGTATAAGAGCCAGTCTTGGTGCTGGTCCCATGGGGCTGGCTGTGGCCTGGCAATTATTGAAAAATGGTTATGCTGTGACAGTTTATGAAGCCGACAGTGTGATCGGAGGCATGACCGCATGTTTTGATTTTTCCGGTTTGCGCATTGAACGGTACTACCATTTTATCTGTACCCCGGATCAGCCATTATTCGATATGCTTGAAGAGTTGGGAATCTCTGGCCGGTTGCGATGGAAGGAAACCCGGATGGGGTTTTTTCTCAATGGTGCCCTCCATCCGTGGGGGAATCCTTTGGCATTGCTGAACTTTCCGGCTCTGGGTTGGCTGGCGAAGCTGCGTTATGGTCTACATGCCTTTGTCAGCACCAAGCGCAGAAACTGGCAAGCCCTGGATAAACTGGAGGCCGGTCAGTGGATCCGAGGTTGGGTCGGAGACCAGGCCTATGAGGTCTTATGGCGAAGTTTGTTTGAGTTGAAGTTCTATGATCATGCCCGGAATCTTTCCGCTGCCTGGATCTGGACCCGGATCAAACGGATCGGCAGCTCACGCTACAGTCTGATGCGGGAAAAACTGGGTTATCTGGAGTGTGGCTCAGATACATTATTGGAGGCTATGCAACAGTCAATACTCGAGCTGGGCGGTCATATTGAACTCAATTCCAGGGTGGAGCAGGTTATTATTCAGAAGGAAAAGGTACAGGGTATACGTGTAATGGGCCGGGATCTGGCATACGATCAGGTCGTCAGTACAGTTCCCATACCCTATGTCAATGCCATGATTCCTGATTTGCCAATAAAGATACAGGCGCAATTTCAGGCCTTGAAAAATATTGCGGTGGTTTGTGTGATCTGTAAACTGCAACGAAAAGTGAGTGAGAACTTCTGGGTCAATATCAATGATCCTGATATCGGCTTGCCAGGAATTGTCGAGTACAGCAATCTTAATCCACTGCAATCGACGGTGGTGTATGCGCCATATTACATGCCGGCGGAACACCCGCTCTACCAGCAAAGCGATGAAATGTTTCTGCAACGTACCCGGGGATATCTGAAAAAACTCAATCCTGAGCTTACAGACCATGATTTTCTCGCCATGCATGCCAGTCGCTATCGATTTGCCCAGCCGGTGTGTGAGCCGGGACACCTGCAAAAACTCCCCCCCATAAATTTGCCGGTTTCTGGGCTTTATGTCGCAGATACCTCCTATTATTACCCGGAGGATCGCGGTATTTCCGAAAGTTTTCGGCTGGGGCGAGAAATTGCCAATTCAATAGGGCATAAACCTCGATAGCTGGATGAATTCATCCGTTCCTGGAGCTCCTGGTTTCATGGAGCAAGAGTTGACCTGATTGTGTGTCAGGTTTATGCTTTACCTCTGCAAGGAATGCAACTGTTCAGCAACGAGACCCATGGAGGGGTGATGTCACTGGCCATTGTTTATAGTCGTGCCATGGTGGGTATGAGTGCACCGCTGGTTACCGTCGAGGTACACATCGGTGGTGGTTTGCCGAATATGCACATCGTCGGTCTGCCGGAAACTGCGGTCAGGGAAAGCAAGGACCGGGTGCGTTCAGCCATCAGTAATGCCGGATTTCAATTTCCCGGTCATCGAATTACCATCAATCTGGCACCTGCGGACTTGCCCAAAGAGGGCGGGCGTTTTGATTTGCCCATCGCGATCGGTGTTTTGGCGGCTTCCGGTCAATTGATGGCGGCAAATCTGCAAGATTACGAATTCGTCGGCGAGTTGGCACTGACGGGCATGTTACGTTCGGTTCCTGGTGTGTTGTCGGCGGCACTGGCAGCAACCCGTGAGGGCCGCAAGATATTCGTTCCTCGGGAAAATGCGCCGCAAGCGGCACTGATTTCAGATGCGTGTATTCTGGCTGCGATCAGTTTGACCGTCGTCACAGCTCATCTGGGTGGTCTTGAGCCAGTTCCGGCCTGGTTGAGTCCATCGCTGCGAGCGTCTCATGAACAGCGGCCAATGTATGATCTGGCGGTAGTCAAAGGGCAGTTTCAGGCCCGCAGAGCGCTTGAAGTTGCCGCTGCGGGTGGCCACAGCCTGTTGTTGATAGGGCCACCGGGTGCCGGGAAAACGATGTTGGCGCAATGTTTTTCCGGAATTCTGCCATTAAACAGCGAGCAGCAGGCGTTAGAGGTTGAGACAGTCCGTTCACTCAATGGGGAGCCCTTTCAGGCCGAGGAATGGCGCGAAAAACCGTTTCGCGGTCCTCATCACAGTGCGTCTTCTGCAGCCCTGATCGGTGGAGGGAGCCGGCCAAGACCAGGTGAAATTTCCCGGGCCCATCATGGCGTGCTATTTCTTGATGAATTGCCCGAATTTAATCGCCGGGTGCTGGAAAGTCTGCGCGAACCCATGGAGTCGGGTCGGGTCATTGTGTCCCGCGCGGCAGGCAGTGTTGAGTACCCGGCCCGCTTCCAACTCATTGCTGCAATGAATCCCTGTCCCTGTGGGTTTCTGGGTGCGGAGGATCATTCCTGTCGTTGCACCACTACCCAGATACAGCGTTATCGCGACCGATTGTCCGGGCCATTGCTGGATCGTCTGGATTTGCAGGTATGGATGCCTGCGGTAAAGCTGTCGTCGCTGGGGGCAATGGCCGAGAGTAGTTTACTGGTTCGTGATCGTGTGATCGAAGCCAGAAAATATGCCTGGCAGCGCCAACAATTGACCAATGCAGAATTGACGGGTGAAATGCTACGCCGGCAGTGGTCGCCAGCTCCTGAAGTCGAAGATTATATGCTCGAAGCAGCTACAAAACTTGGTATCTCGGCGCGGGCATTTCACCGTATTCAACGTGTCGCCAGAACCGTGGCCGATCTGGCGGGCAGTCGCCTTGTGCAAAACGGCCATATTGCCGAGGCGATGCAACTGCGGTGTCTGGACCGGATGAGTCCGTAGTCAGGGTTGGGAGTGTTCGACCATCTATTTGACAGCCGCCCTGATCTCGTCATCGGACAGCGAGTCATCGCTACCCTTTGCCGGCATATTGTTGAAACCATTTATGGCTAGGAGCCTGTCCGAGAACAGAGAGCCTACTGTGGAAAAGCGGACTTTGGTCTATTTTTCCGCTCATTTTCATTAAATAGGACAACTATTCCATCCTTAGGTTCGTAAACGGCACATCCCTGTGCCACTCCTCGCCTCA
>CAZTLH010000362.1:0-3330 GCA_964614335.1 uncultured Gammaproteobacteria bacterium | reverse complement strand
GGGCGCAGACGTGGCGCGGCCCGGTGCGGGCAGCCGACCCCGGCGGGGGGTTCGGCCGCCCTGCGTGTGGTCCTGTTTGTTTTCCCGCAGTGTCCGCATGGCTTCCGGCATAGCCCCCATGCCCTTCCCACACTGGGCTTTGCCCTGAAAACCGCAAGCCAGGCCGGCATCGACATTCCAGTCTTCATAGGCCCGGATCCAGGGCTCGAGCTTGATCGCTTCCTTGCGCAGCATCGGACCGGCTTCGATACTGGTATGAATTTCATCGCCGGTTCGATCGAGAAAACCGGTGTTGATAAAAAACACCCGACTCCTGACCGCACGGATACATTCCTTCAAATTTACGGTGGTCCGGCGCTCTTCATCCATCACCCCGACCTTGATGGTATTGGCTGGTAATCCCAGCACCTGCTCCACCCGGTCAAACAGGGTATTGGTGAACGCAGCTTCGGCTGGTCCGTGTAATTTGGGTTTGACAATATAGATACTGCCAGCCCGGCTGTTGCGATAACGACCGTTACCCTTAAGATCATGCAGAGCACAAAGACTGGTAACCATGACATCAAGAAAACCTTCTGGGATGGCATTGCCCTGACGATCCAGTACCGCATCGGTCATCAGCAACAGACCGACATTACGATTGAGCAACAGGCTACGGCCATGCAAGATCAAACAGGAACCATCCGGCGCAGTATATTCACGATCCGGGTTGAGACTGCGGGTCATTGATTTGCCGGCTTTGTCAAAATTCTCTTCCAGGTCTCCTTTCATCAGACCCAGCCAGTTGCGATAAACCAGCACCTTGTCCTGGGCATCGACCACTGCCACCGAATCTTCACAGTCCTCGATTGTGCTCATCGCCGATTCCAGCACCACATCACAGATTCCCGCCGGGTGATCCCGTCCAACCGGATGCTCTCGATCAATGACCACTTCAATATGCAAACCGTGGTGGCGTAACAGAATCGTACTCAATCGAGAATCATCGACCGTCGTATAGCCGACAAAGGCGTCCGAATCAGCAAGTACCGTGCTGTTGCCTGCTGTCAGTCTGGCGACCAGCTTTGGACCCTGAGCCGCTGGCTCCAGATCATATTCGATCACCTCGGTATGACTCCCCTGCTGCAGCGGTACGGCCTGATCCAGAAAATGACTGGCTTCAGCAATCACGGCGGCACCACGTGCCGGGTTATAGCTTGTCCCGGGCTCCAGACCATGGTCCCGGACGATGGCATCGGTGCCATACAAGGCATCAAACAGACTCCCCCAACGGGCATTGGCCGCATTCAGGGCATAACGTGCATTGGTAACCGGCACCACCAATTGTGGCCCGGCAACAGTGGAGATCTCGGGATCCACACCCGCTGTTGTGATCGAGAATGTCTCGCCTTCAGGTAACAGATAGCCAATGTTTCGTAACATTTTCTGATAAGCGCCCGCATCAAAAGACGCTCCGGTATGTTGCAGATGCCACTGGTCAATCAGTGTTTGCAAACGCTCACGTTCCGCCAGCAGGGCCGCATTTTCTGGTCCCAGATCTTCAACAATCTGTTCCAGACCCGCCCAGAATTCTGCGGGTACGATACCGGTACCGGGACAGATTTCATCCGCCACCAGTTGATAAAGGGCCGCATCTACCTGCAAACCACCCTGCTGAATTGGTTGTTCCATCGTTTATCCCTCCAAAATAATGCCTGGCCCTCGTTGGTGTGAGCATAACCGAGCCTGCCGCTCTTGTCTTGTCTCTCACACTGTCTGCTGTTCCTCCCGCCAGGATCATAAACCACAAGATTCGCTGACAGTGTTCTCGGGCGATGATCATTGGGCCAAAAATGCTCAAACGCTATCTACAAATCCCTGGTATCGAATTTCCGTCTGGCGCTGCTGTACCGTCCGATTACCTGATAAAAAATGGTGGCGGCCGACACGCTGGGATGCAGCCAGCTAGCACTACAACAATTACCGACAGAAGTGACCAACGCCTTGCCATGAGAAAATCAGGCCAAAGTCTTTTTTGTGCAGTAGACTCCTATTCCCGGACAGGCTCCTGGCTCGCAGCGGAAAGTTTCCGGCCCGCAGCCAGAACGTCTTCCACGAGGAAGTGGACGTGCTCGCGATCGTTGCGAGGATTGATATAGCAGGCACGGATGGCATAGTTATCGTTGACGCGTGTACTGGACGGCAGCGATCGCCCTTGCCGACGCAGTTCGTCAAGGATGCTTTCGTTCAACCGGTCCAGTCTGGCGGGGTCGTTCCAGCCAACTGGTCGAAAGCGAAAACAGCAGATCGACAACTGCGGCTCAGACATCAGCTCCAACTCCGCCTCATCACGCACGCGCTGAGCCAGGATCCGGGCAAAATCGTTATGGCGCCGCACGCGCTCACGCATCCCTTCTGCGCCCATCTCCTTGAGCACCGCCCAAACAGCCATACCGCGTGTCGGGGTGGAAAAGTCGACGCCCCAATCGGGCGTTCCGCCACCCAACGATGACCATGGCGAGAGGCCGTCACTATCGTCATCGGCCACATCATTCCGCTCGCGATCGTAGTGACCCGGTTCGATGGTGAAGGCACGGCTCAGTAGCTCGCCGTCGCGACAGACGGCAAAACCGGTGCCCACTGGCGCCGCCAACCACTTGTGTGGATCGACCGCGAATGAGTCGTATGTACTGCGATCACCAAAGGCCGACTCGACACGCTCGTCGAGCACGGCCCAGCCACCATAGGCACCGTCGACATGGAACCAGATGTCGTGCTCGCGAGCGATCTCGGACATCTGCGGCAGTGGATCAACAATACCGGTATTGACATCGCCAGCATTGCCCACGATGGCCACCGGCGTACACCCGGACGCCACGTCCTTGCGAATAAACGTTTCCAGCTCACGCAGGTCGGCGCGGCGATTGGCATCGAGTCCCACGAGTCGGATGTTCGCACGTCCCAGGCCGAGTACACCCATGGTGCGCATGATCACATGATGCGTCTCTGGCGTAGCGTACACCCGCGGCTCAGGCATACCCATGAGGCCGTCGAGAGCTGGATCGATACCGAGCTTCTCGCCGGCGTACTGTCGCGCCGCACCGACACCCACAAGGTTGGCGGTAGATCCGCCAGAGGTGAATGTACCGACATGCGTCTCCGGAAAACCCAGCAGCTCGATGAGCCAGCGTACGGCCATGTTGTCGAGGTAGTTTCCCGGCTGCATCCACCATCGCTGTGCGCTGACCACAGCCGAGGTGAGGTGCCCCACAGCGGCAGTCGTGGACGGCCCCGTCGTTACCCAAGATGTAAATCCGGGATGACCCACTCTTAAACCGTGCGGGATCACAA
>CAZTLH010000361.1:0-3334 GCA_964614335.1 uncultured Gammaproteobacteria bacterium | reverse complement strand
TTATGATTATCCACAAGCAGACCTCATCGGTGGCAGCAGTCTAGCGCTGATTACGGCTGCGCTGACAAGCTGGGGATTCGGCACCGCCTCAATCTGGTGGTTTTTACCGGTGTTTATCGTCAGCATGCCACTTTTTCAGCTACTGATCCGTCAGCTTCCAGGACTAAAACGCAAACTGATTTCCAACCAGGAAATGATGACCGAAGTCAAGGAAAAAGCCATGGTCAGCTTTCTGGAGCACAATTTGCACCAAACCCGCGATCACACCGGAATTCTGATCCTGATTTCCCTGTTCGAGCGCAGGGTACAAGTGCTGGCCGATAGCGGCATCAATGCCTGTGTCGACGAAAAGGCCTGGGACGAAGTTGTCGCCATGATCACGGATGGCCTGAAACACGATCAGGCATGTGAAGCAATCTGTAAAGCGATCGCACACTGTGGCACCCTGCTCGAAACCGCTGTCCCGCAACGTCAGGACGATACTGATGAATTACGCAATCTGGTCATCGAGGAATAAGCAAGGCCATCTCCGTAATGACAACGTTCCCGATAAAGATTCAATAAACAGGATTTGTTGACTGCTTTGCACATCGAGTGAGAATACAAACTGGCATTCATGGCTGGCCAAACTCCTGTCGTTTTGGCAGCGAGCTGAGCCTGGAACATCATTTTTGCTGCTATTTTCAGCAGTTTAAGCCAAAAATATCATCATAATTCTATGTAGATAACAACCTATTCAACAAGTTGCGCTGGTCCGACCCCTTTTTTCTCCTTTTTTCTAATCGGTTAACACGCCATTTCGATAGTCTCGGATAGCCTGCTCGATTTCTTGTTGCGTATTCATCACAAAAGGCCCCCAGTTGACGATCGACTCATGGATGGGTGCCGCACTTAAAAACAGCAAGCCGGCATCTTCAGTGGCCGTCACAATAACCTGTTCACCATCACTCATTTGTGCAAGTTGGCCTTTCTGAATAGATTGCCCAGCTATTGTTACGCTGCCTTTGTAGACATAAATGATGACGTTATGACCTTCGAGGGTAGGTATATCGATGCTGGTTTTTGCAGCCAGACGAATATCAAAATAAGAGGGCTCGGTCGCTATCCTGGTCACCGGACCTTCGACACCAAGAAGACTGCCTGCAATCACCCGTGCCAGGCCACCGGACTCCAAGGCCACTTCAGGAATTTCATTCGGCTCGAACCCCTGGTATCGGGCCGGCTGCATCTTGTCTTTTGCAGGCAGATTGATCCACAACTGAAAGCCATGCAAACGCCCTTCTTCCTGTTCCGGCATTTCGGAATGAATAACCCCCTTCCCCGCCGTCATCCATTGCACACCGCCTGATCTGAGGAGCCCGACATTGCCCATATGGTCGGTATGCGTAAATGCACCCTCGAGCATATAGGTGACCGTCTCAAAGCCACGATGAGGATGTGAGGGAAAACCGCCGATGTAATCTGCCGCCTCGTCTGAGGCAATCTCGTCCAGCAATAAAAACGGGTCCAGGGCACCAAGATTGCCATGGATGGCCACGCGACGGATTTTCACGCCATCACCATCGCTGGTGGCCTGGCTGTCAAACAGTCTTGAAATCGAACGATTCTTCATCACACCAACCTCGTTTATCTATCGGTTTGGATCAAATCCTGCGTATTCAATACCGCTCAAATCGGCAATATCGCGTTTCCAGCTGGTGATATCTGGCACGTGCCAGACTGGCCATGGTGGGCACCGAGATGTGGTCCCTGAAAATCATTGGTGCTTCACCGGTCCCGCCACCACGACCATCCAGTATGAGGAAAGATTGTCTGTTTGCCTTTTTTGACAACCAGGTGAACCATTTAACAACCACGATTGTGTGGTCGGTTGTAGTCAATATCCGGGCCATTGGGCACAATTTGGGAAGGATTGATTGTTGTATGACTATAATAGTAATGTGTCTTGATATGATGGAAGTTAACCGTCCCGGCGACACCTTCAACCTGGTACAGTTCACGCAAATAATTCGACAGATTCGGATAATCTTCTATCCGCTGTCTGTTGGTCTTGAAGTGGCCATAATAAACTGCATCAAAACGAACCAGTGTGGTAAATAGCCTCCAATCCGCTTCAGTCAGACGATCGCCAACGAGATAACGGTTTGTTGACAGCCTCTGCTCCAGCTCGTCGAGTGCCGCAAACAAACAGTAATAGGCACGGTCATACGCCTCTTGCGTCGTCGCAAAACCGGCACGGTATACACCGTTATTAACGTTTTCGTAAACCAGCGTATTGATCTCGTCAATGGTTTTACGTAATGCGGCAGGGTAATAATCATCGGTATTGGCGGTGATATAATTAAACGCAGAATTCAACATACGGATAATTTCCGACGATTCGTTGCTGGCAACCGTCTGTTGTTGTTTATCCCATAGTACAGGCACCGTCACACGTCCTGTGTAGTCGGGTTTTGCCGTGGTGTATACCTGATGAAAATACTGCAAATCACTTAACGGGTTATCCTTCGAGACCGCAGAAAAAATCCAGCCCTGTGTTAGCATTTTGGGGTCAACAATGGTAACGCCGATATGGGTCTCCAATTGCTTCAACTTGCGAAAAATCAGTGTACGATGCGCCCAGGGGCAGGCCAGTGATACAAATAGATGATAGCGTCCGGATTCAGCCTTGAATCCACCAACACCGGATGGCCCGGCGCTGCCATCGGCGGTTACCCAGTTACGAAATACTGCATCGTCACGCCTGTATTCGCCGTCCCTGTTCTCGTACCACCGATCCTGCCACTGTCCTTTTACCAATAAACCCATAAGATTTTCTCTAACATTTCATATTATCTACAGCTCACGCAATCACGCCAAACTGTCGCATCGTCTATTCAGCAAACACCCGGTACTCAGCGTGTAATCCATACAGGACAAGGTGCTGGCCCAAAAAGCGGGCATTGGTGTCGGCTTCATCGCCACAAGAGATTCTCGAAGAACTGGCTACTGGTGAAATGATTGCACTGGCTGTCGATGATGTCGAGGTCAGGGCAACACTCTATATGGGTTGGCAACGTGGAAAAAAGGGCACGGGCACAGAGATGGTTCATCAATAAATTTAAAGAAAATACATCATAGCCGAAAACAGGCAGAACCTGCGGGAACTCCAGCTGGACTTGTAGCACCTCATATCGATGATATCAAGCATTTTACTGCTTTATTTTGATTTCATCCCAGAACACACACTCTGCCGCACCTGACTCTAGCTCAGCAAACCCCAGGTCAGATATAGAATTTACAAAAAAAACTTGGATCAATTATACCAAACTTCGCGAACATCTCGATTTCTCAA
>CAZTLH010000360.1:0-3334 GCA_964614335.1 uncultured Gammaproteobacteria bacterium | reverse complement strand
GGGGTTTTAAGTGCCAGGTGGGGTGCCTGGGTTGAGCTGCAGGTAGAGCGCTTTTTTCGGCAATTGCCACATACTTATCCACAGCTTCGGTGGGCAAAGTCATACGACTCAAAAGATTCAACAAGTTAGCAGGTTTAATCACAGAACAGACCGCGAACACGACCGCCTGTGGGTTTTGAAAACGGCATGAAAAAATCCGTTCAGCAAACACCCGGAATTGTCGAGGTCGCACTGCCGCTGCCATTGCGACAATGTTACCGGTACCGGGTACCGACGGATATGGAATGCCTTATGCCCGGTATTCGGGTTCGGGTGCCTTTTGCCCACCGTCAGCTGATCGGTGTGGTCACCAGCAGCGGTTTTTCGAGCGAAACCGGGCTTAAAACTGTACTCGAAGCACTCGATGACGAACCGGTGCTGAGTGAATCCCTGTTGTCTCTGTTGCAGTGGCTGGCAGACTATTACCATACACCTATAGGTGAAACGATCGGGTTGGCTTTGCCAGTACTGTTGCGTCGTGGTAGATCGGCTGAGTTCGCAACACAGGACTACTGTCAATTGACAGCGGCGGGTCGCACAGCTGCGCCAGAGGATCTGCGGCGTGCACCGCGACAACAGCAGTTGTTGCAATGGCTGCAACAGGCGGCGGGGCAGCGTCTGTCTTCTTCGATCTTGCGTCAGCACAACAAGGGCTGGAAAACCTCCGTCAGGGCGTTGGCAGCACGCAGTTGGCTGGAGATCAGGAGCGGGTCCTTGCCGCTTGACCCTCCATCGGCAATCGCCCCTTCAACAGCGGTATTGAATCCGGAACAACAAAAGGTTGTCACCGCGATACAGGAAGCGGGGCAGGTCTATCAGACCCATTTGATCGATGGTGTTACCGGCAGTGGTAAAACGGAAATTTATCTGGCCCTCGCGTGTGAGCAACTGCAGTCGGGTCATCAGGTATTGCTGCTGGTACCCGAGATTTCCCTGACACCGCAGCTGGTCGAGCGTTTTCGGGCTCAATTCGGGCAACGTGTGCAGGTGACCCATTCTGGTCTCGGCCAGCAACAACGCCTGCGGACCTGGCAACTTGCCCGTTCAGGACAGGCGCAGGTTATTCTCGGTACACGCTCTGCGGTATTTTCACCGTTACCCAAGGCGGGGCTGATCATTGTCGATGAAGAACATGATTCTTCCTTTAAACAACAGGAAGGGTGTCTTTATCATGGCCGCGATGTCGCGGTCATGCGGGCCAGGAGACTCAATATCCCGATTGTGCTCGGTTCAGCAACCCCATCCCTGCAAAGTCTGGCCAATGCCAAGGCCGGTCGTTATCAATTACACAAGTTAACAAAGCGGGCCGCTGGCGCACAACTTCCCATGGTTCAACTGCTCGATATCAGTGGTTTACCCATGCGTGACGGCCTCAGTCGGCCCCTGCTTGACGCCATCGAACATTGTCTGGATCTAGGTCAGCAGTGTTTGCTGTTTCTGAACCGTCGTGGTTATGCACCGGTTCTGCTGTGCGGGAATTGTCGCTGGCTGGCAGAATGCCGGTATTGCAATGCCCGGTTGACTTATCATCACGCCAGACAGCAACTCCACTGTCATCATTGTGGAGCCCGCCATGCCCTGCCCAAACATTGCCCGGATTGCAATTCCGTCAATTTACAACCGGTCGGTGAAGGTACGGAGCGTTTGCAGGCTACCCTGGAGAAACGTTTTCCCGGACAGCGGGTTTTGCGTGTCGATCGAGACAGTGTTCAGCATAAGGACGATTTTGCCCGTCTGCGTGATAAAATTACCCGTGGAGAGGCACAAATTCTGGTTGGAACCCAGATGCTCACCAAGGGCCATGATTTTCCCGCTGTGACACTGGTCGGTATTATCAATATCGACAGTTCATTGTATAGTGTTGATTACCGGGCTACGGAACAAATGGCCCAGCAATGTATCCAGGTGGCCGGTCGGGCCGGTAGGGCCAGGCAGGCTGGTCATGTGCTGATCCAGACCCGGTTTCCTGAACACCCATTGTTTCAGGCCATTTGCCGGCATGATTATGCTGCCTGTGCATCACAGCTATTGCGCCAGCGACAACAGGCCAGGTTTCCGCCGTTTATGCATTTTGCCCTGTTGCGCGCAGATGCTCTGGAGCCGGAATTGCCGGAAAGGTTTTTGCAAGCCGCCAAAAAAATGGGATCGAATATATTGTTGCAATGGCCCGATGATGCCGTGAACCTGTTTGATCCGGCTCCGGCACCGATGCAACGTCGCGCCAGCCGTTATCGGATGCAGTTACTGGCGCAAAGCCGGCAACGCAGTGCCTTGCAGACATTTCTGCAACAATGGGTGATGGTACTGGAAAAGCAGCGATCCGGTCGCAAATTACGCTGGTCGCTGGATGTCGATCCGGTGACTCTGTTCTAGGAGGCCGTCTGTTCTCGGACAGCCTCCTTGGAGACTTATAAAAAAGCCAGCAACAGGCCGAAAAATATTGCTGCACCGACCCAGCTGTTATTCAGAAAGGCCTTGAAACAACTGTCACGAGCGCGGTCACGGGCGGTATAGAGTTGCCAGCCAGCCGTCAGCAGGGCGATGACCAGACCCAGGAAATAATATCCATTCAAGGCCATCTGCTGGCCAAGCAGCAACAGACAGGCAAACATCAATCCATAGCAGATTGCAATAATCAGCAGGTCGTATCTGCCAAACAGTACCGCAGTTGATTTCACCCCGATTCGCAGATCATCGTCACGATCGACCATGGCATACAGGGTATCGTAGGCGATGACCCAGAAAATATTGGCGCTCAGCAGCAGCCACATGGCAGCCGGCAGGGCATTGGCTTCGGCGCCGTAAGCCATCGGGATACCCCAGCCAAAGGCCAGCCCCAGATAGAGTTGCGGCAAATGGGTCAGGCGTTTGACAAAAGGATAGCTGGCGGCCAGCACCGCACCGATGACCGACAATTCAAGGGCCAGTCGATTGAGACTGAGTACCAGCACCAGACCGAGAAGTGACAACCCCACAAACAGCAGGATGGCCTCACGGGGACTAACCACACCGGTGACCAGTGGTCGTTGTGCCGTGCGTTTGACCTGACCATCTATATTGCGGTCCGCATAGTCATTCATGGCGCAGCCTGCGGCTCGCATGACGAACACACCGGTAATGAAGACCAGAACAATCCAGGCATCCGGTCGTCCCTGCCCTGCCAGCCACAGCGCCCAGAGTGTGGGCCATAACAGCAGCAATGAACCGATCGGCCGGTCCAGACGCATCAGCTGCAAATACCCGGTTACTTTACGAGTAAAATGGGTCACTCGTGCTCCAATAATTTGTGGTTTGG
>CAZTLH010000359.1:0-3337 GCA_964614335.1 uncultured Gammaproteobacteria bacterium | reverse complement strand
TTTGTGGGCATTGTTTGCGGGTGTGCCATTGGATGGGTCTGTTTGCGTTTGGTTGTTGCTAGCTCCTGGAGGGTGTTCGTTTCCTTCCCTGTCGGGATGTTATCCGATACCTTGTGTCGAGGCACGGTGTGGCTGTTTGGCTGGGGTTCCCGCCTGGTGATGCTGATTTTGTTGGG
Organism: uncultured Gammaproteobacteria bacterium; assembly: GCA_964614335.1. Classification (GTDB taxonomy): domain Bacteria; phylum Pseudomonadota; class Gammaproteobacteria; order Arenicellales; family DRJH01; genus DRJH01. The sequence goes on along the minus strand of CAZTLH010000359.1, from coordinate 3,161 downwards.
ATTCACCGCAAATACTGCCTCCATGCCCTGGGTCATTATTTTGTTCGTGCTCTACGGTGGTGTTCTGGCCCTGACCGAGGGCGCCGAGCGGGCGCTGATTGGTGATTTTGCCAAAGCGGGCCAGCAAGGCACCGCCTTCGGGATCTATCATATGCTGACCGGTGTCGCGGTCTTGCCCGGTGCCTTGCTGTTTGGCTGGGTATGGCAGGTATGGGGATCCCAAACGGCATTTTTCATGGCCGCTGCACTGGTATTTGTCGTAGTGATGGTATTGAAACAGCTCATGGGCCAGGCGACACCATCCGGGTCGATCGATTCGGCATGACACGTATTTATTGATTATGGTGTCAGTGGCTCCCGCCAGAATTTCGATAACAAGGATTTGTTGGTTGTTTTTGAGCGATTTTGCCATTTATGGCCATCGAGCGAGAAAACAGTTAGCGAATCCTTGGTTAGCGGGGGTCCCTGTTATAGTATTGATGTGGATGGCTGATCATCTTTTGTGAAGCATAATACCTTTTCACGTCAATAATCTGCGGATAAGCGAAATAAGACTCTGGGGGCCTTGAATATGAATAAAGATGTGTTGTTTCCTGCCACTAACATGCCGAACAAAGATTGGTGGCAGGCCCTGTGGTCCGACCCGGATGCCGTACTGCGGGCCGTCGGCATTGAACCGGGTATGCAGGTTCTGGATCTGTGTTGTGGTGACGGTCTATTCACCCGCCCGATGTGTGATCTGATTGAGTCTGGTACTGTCTGGGCGCTGGATATGGATACAGTTTTGCTGAGCCAGACCGAGCAACTTTGTCAGGACAGGCAAAACTTCAGGTTGCTGTTGGGTGATGCGCGAGATTTGCCGAAACTTCTCGGTGAAGCCGTGGATTTTGTCTTTATTGCCAATACCTTCCACGGGGTGCCCGACAAGGCTGCCCTGTCAGAGGCCGTACAGAAGGTCCTCCGGCCTGCTGGTCACTTCGCGATTGTTAATTGGTATCGTCAACCACGTGAGGAAACAACCGTGCTCGGTCAGCCACGTGGACCGGCAACACAATTACGCATGGAGCCTGATGAAGTTCAGCAGATTGTCGAACCTGTCGGCTTTAGGCTGGAAAATGTCGTAAATGTGGGCCCCTATCATTACGGGGCGATATTCCAGAAAATCAGTAAATGATGATTGACATAGGATCATCATATTGAACATGGTTATGAAATATTTATAACGGCCCCCCCCTGACCTTGAATGCATGTTTTTCGATAAGCAAGTGAACAATTGTTGGCAAGGAAGTGATGGGACTGCTGGTTAATACAGGACCAGAACACACTAGGAGGCTGTCCGAGAACAGAGAGCTACTGCGGAAAAGCGGACTTTGGTCCATTTTTCCGCTCATTTTCGTTAAATAGAACGACTATTCTCCTCAAATGATCGAAAAAATGACCTCAAATCCGCCTTCCCTCGCTACAACTCCTGTTCTTGGACAGCCTCCTAGTCCGGCAATGCTTTTTTCGTGGTTCCCGCTAACCCGGCAGCTATGCATTATGTTCATCTACAGCTACGGCTGAGAATATGGCGAGGTTGAAAAGAGGTTAAGCGAGATTTTTATTAACGTCTTTTTTTGTAACCGATTTATACAACCAAAACGATCAATACATCATTATGAATTTCAGTGGTGTTCCGGTGGGGTAACCGGTTGGGTCCGATATCCGAGACTGCTTTGTAATAGGTGTTGGGTATAGGGATGGTGCGTGCGAAAAGCCCGCATGTCTTCGACAGTCAGTACTTCTACGATCTCGCCCAGTTGCATGACGGCAATGTTTGAACAGAGATGACCAACCACCGCCAGATTATGGCTGACCATCAAATAAGTCAGTTGGTGTTGTTGCCGCAGATCTGCCAATAAATTAAGGATTTCTGCCTGAACCGAGACATCAAGTGCGGAAGTTGGCTCATCGAGCAACAGGATTTTAGGTTCCGGTGCCAGAGCGCGGGCAACGGCTACGCGTTGACGTTGTCCGCCGGACAACTGGTGAGGGTAGCGATAACGAAAGGAGGTGTCGAGGCCGACATCATCCAGCAGACGGTTGACCCGTACATCAATATCTGCAAATCCATGTAAAGAAAGCGTTTCGCTAAGCATCTGATCAACAGAATGGCGTGGATGCAGTGAGGCATAGGGGTCCTGGAAAACCATCTGCACTGTTCGATAGAAGGGCCGATCGCGTTTTAGTCCCAGAGGTTTTCCGAGACAATTCATGTGACCACTCCAGGTTGGCACCAGACCGGTCAGGGCACGCAAAATAGTTGATTTTCCGGAGCCGCTTTCACCGACCAGACCAAAGCTTCCGCCTGCCTTTACAGCAAATGACGCCTCTTTTACGGCATCAACCCGGCTTTCATGTTCTCCAAACCAGACATTCAGATTTTCAATTGCAATCCCACTCATAGCCGTCCACTTTGACTCGGTTGCTCATACCATGCCCGATCACGTTTGAGTACTGCCAGCCGCTTAGTGGGTGTGTCGAGTCGTGGTAGTGAATTTAACAGTCCCCGTGTGTACGGATGGGTTGCTTCATGTAAACGATCGGCAGCACAGGTTTCGACGATACGACCTCCATACATGATCAACACCCGGTCACAGAAAGACGACACCAGATTCAGATCATGGCTGATGAAGATCAGACCCATACCGCGTTGACGCACCAGGTTGTCCATGATCCCCAGTACCTGCATTTGTACCGATACATCCAGGGCCGAGGTCGGTTCATCGGCGATCAATATTTTTGGATCTGGTATCATCATCATGGCAATCATGATGCGCTGACCCATACCGCCTGAGACTTCATGTGGATAAAGTCTGTAAACCCGTTCCTTGTCGCGAATCGAAACCGCCTCCAGCATTTCCAGGGATTTTTGTTTCGCTTCAGCCCTGGAGACCTTGGCATGCAATCGATAAGCCTCGGAGATTTGTTTGCCGACACGCATCACCGGGTTCAGGGAAAATTTCGGATCCTGCATAATCATGGAAATCTTGTGCCCTCGTACATTGCGCATTTGTGCTTCTGAATAGTGCAGTAAATTGCTGCCTTCAAGATCAATAGCGTCAGCAGTCACGAGACCGGGTGACCGGATCAGACGCAATATGGCACGACCGGTCATGGAT
>CAZTLH010000358.1:0-3349 GCA_964614335.1 uncultured Gammaproteobacteria bacterium | reverse complement strand
TCCGTAAACGGCACATCCCTGTGCCACTCCTCGCCTCAAATGATCGAAAAAAATGACCTCAAATCCGCTTTCCCTCGCTACGACCGCCATGGATGGCGGAAGTGCCGGTTTTGCAGGAGCAACAAACCGACCGACTCCTGTTCTCGGACAGCCTCCTAGATTGGCTTACTAGATTGGGTCAATCCAGTAAAAAATCAAGCTCATTCGTATGAATTAGCGCAGCCAACTGCTCGGGAACTGACTTCAAGACCAGGATCGATTGTTGTTCACGGGCCTGCTCAGTCCATTGCAACAATAACGCCAGTGCAGCACTCCCTGAACCGGTCACACCCGCCAGATTAATATTGATGGTTCTGCCAGGGCTAAAGGGGAATTTTGTCTGCCGCCAAAGATCCACGACTGCAGAGAATCCAAGATTACCGGAAACCGACACATCGTGCGACATGGGCACCGGCTTTGTAACTGCTGCCATCACTGGTCACTTTTTTTCTGCAACATGCTGATCAATGCTTCCATACCCTGCCGTCGAATAATCCGGTTATAACTGGAACGATAATTGGTCACCAGACTGACGCCATCGACAGCCACATCATAAATTTTCCAGGATGAATCCCGATTCTGGATTAACGAATAGTTGATCGGCATCTTGCCACCACCATTGAGCAAAATTTGACTGCGAACAACTACACGTTTACTGCCCTTCTTCTTGCGTACCGGCAAAAACCGAATCTTCTGCCCGGTGTAATTAAACAAGGCTGTGGAATAGGTCCTTACCAATAAATTTTTGAATTGCTGAATAAAATCGTTACGCTGTTGTTTGCTGACTTTTCGCCAGTTTCGAGCGAGCACCAACTTTGACATCCGGGTAAAATCGAAATGGGGCAGTACACGCTCTTCAACCAGTGCGTAAAGTTTCTTGTGATCCTTCTCCAGTGCAGCCCGGTTGGCTGTCAATTCCTTGAGCAGGGTATCTGCCGTCATGGCAACGAGTTCGGAGGGTGTCAGTGCAGCCGCGACCGGATACACCGGCACCAGAAACAACAACGCCATAGTCCACTTGATCAACTTGTTCATTTTTTCTTCCCATCTGCCTGGTTATAGAGAAATTGCCCAATCAAATGCTCCAGTACAACCGCTGACTGGGACAAAGTAATTTCCGATCCCTGCTTCAGATTTGTATCTTCCGCTCCCGGTTCAATACCTACATATTTGGCGCCTAACAGCCCGGATGTCAAGATCGAAGCACTGGAATCTATCGGTAAATTATCGATCCTCTGCTGTATGGATAGCTCTACTTTGGCGCGGTAATTCTCCTTGTCAATATCGATCTTTGTCACCCTGCCGATGCGTACACCCGCCAGGGTCACCGGTGATTTAACCGTGAGGCCTCCAATATTATCAAAGTAGGCTGTCACGGTATAGCTGGGTCCATCATTCTGGGAGCCCAAGTTACCTACTCGAAAAGCCAGCACCACAAGCGCCGCAATGCCGGCGGCAACAAACAGACCCACCACAATTTCAACTGTCCTGTTCCCCATCTTATGCTCCAAACATCATTGCAGTTAATAGATAATCCAGACCCAATACCGCCAGGGATGCAGACACCACCGTTCGGGTTGTCGCTTTGGCCACACCCTCTGATGTCGGCGTTGCATCATAGCCCTCATAGACTGCGATCCAGGTAATCGTGATACCAAAAACACCGCTTTTGATGATTCCAGAGACAATATCACCATAAAAATCTACACCATGTTGCATGGAAGACAGGAATACGCCACTGTCTACACCCAACTGCATCACGCCAACCAGATAGCCACCAAACACCCCCATTACCGTGAACAAGGCGGTCAGAAAAGGCATGGCTATTGTACCGGCCAACAAGCGCGGGGCAATGACCTGATCGAAGGGATCAACCGCCATCATTTCCATCGCAGCCAACTGCTCGGTAGCCTTCATTAATCCAATCTCGGCAGTCAGTGCTGAACCGGCACGCCCGGCAAACAGCAAGGCCGCCAATACCGGCCCAAGCTCACGTGTCAAACTCAAGGCCACCATCACTCCGAGCGAGGACTCGGCTCCAAAGCCAATGAGTGTGTTATAACCCTGAAAACCCATAACCATACCGACAAACAAGCCTGAAACCAGAATAATCAACAGGGTCTGCACCCCAACCGCATACAACTGCCTGATCACCAACCCGGGGCGTAGAAGCACCACCAGCAGGGCACGCCACGAATTCACAAAAAATACAATCGCACAACCCATTCGCTCGACAAATGCCAATACTCTGGCACCGAGAAGTGAAAAAAATCTCACGACCGGGAACCTCCAAACAAATCCTGCCGATATTCATTGGCGGGATAATGATAGGACACCGGTCCATCAGGCAAACCATCGATAAATTGTCGAACCAGCGGATCATGGTAATTACGCATAAATTCAGGATCGCCGACAGCAATAACTTTTCCGTCTCCGAGTAAACATACATGATCTGCGATACTGAGTCCCTCCGGCACGTCATGCGTCACTACAATGGATGTCATGCATAAATTGTCATTCAACTCACGAATCAGCTTGACAATAACACCCATCGATACCGGATCCAGGCCGGTAAAAGGCTCATCATACATCACCATCAATGGATCCAGCACCACAGCTCTGGCCAGCGCCACCCTTCGAGTCATGCCTCCGGAAAGTTCCGCCGGCTGCAAGTGACGTGCACCACGCAGACCCACCTGTTGCAACTTCATCAATACCAACTTACGGATCAATGTCTCCGGCAGATCGGTATGAGTACGCAAAGGAAATGCAACATTGTCGAATACATCCAGGTCTGTCAGCAACGCACTGTTCTGGAACATCATACCCATGCTCTTGCGCAGCTCAAAAAGCTCGTGTTTCGGCAAGCCATTGACCTGCTTGCCATTCACAATCACTCGTCCACTACCGGGCTTTTTCCGGCCACCGATAAATCCTAATAATGTAGATTTACCACAACCACTTGGACCCATGATGACCGTCACCTTTCCACGCGGTATCTGTAAGGAAAGGTGGTCAAAAATCCGCCGTTTGCCATAACCAAAATCAAGATCACGCAAGTCCACAAAATTTTCACTTTTATCCACTGCAGTTTCAGCCACAACACCCTCTCACTCGTATAATCACTTTATTCGTCCTCGATATGGAATCGTGTAACCAAAATTGACAACCGCTGTGTACCTTCAATCCAATATTCCGGTACTTTCCCGCAACCCCGTAACAAAGGCTCATGCTAGGAGGCTGTCCGAGAACAGTGAGCCTACTGCGGAAAAGCGGACTTTGGTCCATTTTTCCGCTCATTTTCATTAAA
>CAZTLH010000357.1:0-3387 GCA_964614335.1 uncultured Gammaproteobacteria bacterium | reverse complement strand
CACTAAGTATCCACACCGAGATCAGGTTATAATAAAATGGTAATCATTAACGTCCATGCATCAGAAACTCCCGCTGGAAATTCAATAACAAGGATTTGTTGGCTGCTATTGTGCCAGTTGGCCATTGATGGCCATCCAACGAGAAAACAGTCAGCGATTCCTTGGTTAGCGAGAGCTCCTGTCCATGTGTCTAGACTCAGCGCTCAAGAAATGAGCAATTCACATGATGATCTGTAACCAGGTTTATCTGCCTATTTCGCCAATTTTTCGTGACAGGCATATTTTGTTGATGAAAAGTGGTATTGCCATCTGGCATCGGCCATGATCAAGCGTCTGCATTTCATCTACAGAATAATTCTACATCAGTGGCTACCAGCCCTGATATACTCGGTTCACCACGAGGTTGGAAACTTGATGAGCATTTGGGCACGATACCTACAGATTGCGATATCACAGTACAGGGAACGACAGGCCTGCAAACAAAGAAAAGGATTAACCTGAAATGACCAACGATCCCCGGTCCGATCATGCCGAAAGCACGACCCGAACCCATGTCATCGCTGCCGCACCACAACCGGCATTGCCGGTGGTTTCATCAGACCAGTGGTTCCCGGTGCATCGTATCTATTGTGTTGGTAGAAATTATGCCGGGCATGCGCGGGAGATGGGTCACAACCCGGACCAGGAACCGCCATTCTTTTTTATGAAGCCGGCAGATGCACTGGTTGGACCCGGGGATGATTTTCCATATCCCGGCCAGTCTGAAAATGTGCATCACGAGGTCGAACTGGTCATCGCCCTGACCACAGGCGGCAGCGGCATACCTGAAGCAGCTGCCCTCGAGCATGTCTACGGCTATGCTGTGGGTCTGGATATGACCCGTCGTGACCTGCAAAAGACGGCCAAACAACTGGGCAGGCCCTGGGATGCCGGCAAGGCCTTTGACTTTTCCGCACCGTGCTCAGCCATTAACCCGGCCTCGATGATCGGGCATCCCGTCAATGGCCGGATTGAACTCAATATTGATGGCGAGACCAGACAGGACTCGGATCTCGATCACATGATCTGGAAAATTCCGCAAGTCATCCACCGTTTATCCACCCTGTTTACGCTGCAAGCGGGTGACCTGATCTTTACCGGCACTCCGGCCGGAGTCGGGCCGGTGCATCCGGGTGAATTCCTGCAGGCAAAGATTGCCGGGGTTGGCAAAATGGAGCTGTACTGCCGATGATCACCCGCTGATGGCTGAGTTTCAGCGACGACCAATCAGCATAAAACGGTTATAACGTTTGCGTTCCAGCTTGCCGGCATACAGCACACTGCCCAAGTCCGCCTGGCTCTTGAAGGCCGCCAGATCCGTGGCACAATTGACATGTTCATCACAGCTAAAATAGTCATTGGACTGCAAGACCAATAATGTCTGCGTCGGCATGGCCTGTAACCAGGTGGAAAAATCACACAGGTGCTCACAGCTGGTATTGATGACGATATTTGGGGTTTGCAAGGCCCCGGTATAGTTGAGTTGGGTGACATCCTGGGTAACGGCGGCAAATTGCCCAGTTTGGACATGGATCTGGTTAAGCAACTGCGCCGGCTCGATACAGTCGGGATCGATATCAAAACTGGTGATTTGCCTGACTGAGAAACGAGGGTCATTGAGTAGCAGTACCGACAATACGCCATACCAACCACCCATGATGTGAACAATACCCAGATCAGAGCCATTGACCGTCAGCAACTCCTTGACCAGCCAGGCTTTGCTCGCCATCTGATTCTTGTTAAAAGCATAGGCCAGTGCCGGTACCGGGTAACAGCGTACCGTGCGATGGACTGCGCGTATCAGGGGATTATCCAGATAACGTCCCAGACCATCGAGCAGGGTCTGGTAGATTTCATCCTTGTCCATGATCACTCCTGCTGGCGTTACGATAGACCAGCAACCGTCGACGTGGGTATTCTGTCAATGCGGAATGTCCCGCCCCCAGATCGAGACCAAGATCAAGTGCAGGTGCATTGGCAAGCTCGCCCATCAAACGATCCATGGCCGCGGCGGCCAGCGGCCAGTCCGGTGCATATTCCAGGACAGCCACTGCCGCATTGGCAACCAGGGTGAGCAATCTTTTGTGGACGGACTGACCCGCTTCAGTTTCCATCCCCTTCAGCGAATAACCCAACAGAACAAAACCATAGGATCCAGCAGCAAGTTCAACGTCACAATCCTGGATCCGCTTGCGGATTCGTTCAAACCGACAGGGCTGGCCGTGCAATTGCGACTCCACACCGGCTGTGATCCGTGGATCCACGATCACAACCCGCTCGGGATGATGTTGCAGAAAATTACTGATCGGTGAGATAAAACCCCCGATTTCAAGAATCGTTGGACAGGAGCGTAAAAAGTGCGCAGCCAGTACCTGTCGACACTGAAAAGATTCGGTGTCGAGATAAGCCATATCGTGCTGGTAACGAAGATCAGAGGCTTTACTCATGTGTAACGATCCTTAGGCAGTAGTATTAACCGGTACAGCACGTGCGCGCGTGAACGCTATCAACAAGACCGGGGTTGCCAGTATGACGCCAATCAACATGGTCGTCAGCCCTGGTGCAACAAATAACAGGGCGGTAATTCCCAGCCACCAGCGTTCATAACGATGCAGATGAGTAAATGCATAGCCGGCAAAAGCCGAACCGAGCAGGGCAATACCAGCCATGGCCCCGGCCAGCGTGATTAACAGACTATGCCAGCTGAATTCCGGTGTAACCAGCAGCAGGGAGGGAGAATAAACAAAAACAAATGGCACCAGCGCCTTGGCAATACCGAGACGAAAGGCCGTGTTACCGGTCTGAAAAGGATTGGAGCCGGCTATACCGGCACCGGCATAGGCGGCCAGTGCGACCGGGGGCGTAATATCCGCCAGCACCCCGTAATAAAAGACGAAAAAATGCGCCACCAGTGGCTGTATATGCAGCATTGCCAATGCCGGCGCGGCGATCGACACCAGGATAATATAGGTCGCCGTGGTGGGGATGCCTGCACCCATGATAATACAGGCGATGGCAGTAAAGACCAAAGTAAAAAACAGGGTCAGGGCACCCTGGCTCAGCCAGAAGCCGAGCCAGCCGGAGCTGATGAACTCACCAAGATGTGCTGCGGCCTGGGTTACCATAAAACTTAGACGAAAACCGGTGCCGGTCAAGGTCACGACTCCGACAATAATACCGACAGAGGCCGCAGCAGCGCCGACGGCCAGGGCATATTTGGCCCCGGTTGCCAATGCGGCTATCAGATCACGTATCGTAAGACGATGATTCGGATTTAAAAAACCCACAACCACACAGGCAGTTAAACCCCAGACTGCGGCATAGTCTGGCGTTCGACCGGTTACGATT
>CAZTLH010000356.1:0-3411 GCA_964614335.1 uncultured Gammaproteobacteria bacterium | reverse complement strand
AGGTTCGTCAACGGCACATCCCTGTGCCACTACTCGCCTCAAATCATGAGATGCTGCCTTAAATCCGCTTTCCCTCGTTACGTCTGCTATTCTCGGACAGGCACCTATTGCAGTTTCTCGGCCAGCAATCTGTAAATACTTTGAACCGTTTTTGCTGCATCCGCCTGTTTGCCATCACCCACCACATTGACCGTTGTATGCTTGCTGCCAGTCGTTAACTGGAGCTGGTAACTGCCTTCTACGGTTGCTGGTTTTTTACTAAAAAACTTGCTCAGGAAATTACTGTCCTTTTGAGCCTTGATCGATTCCGGATCAATATAGCGAATGTAGTAGACGCCTTTTTGCCGATTGCGGTCAACGACAGTGAACCCAAGACGATCCAGCGCCAGACCAACATGACGCCAGCTGCGCTCGAAGTCCTCGGCAAGTTGTAAGGAACTGATCTGCTCATTGACCCCCTTTTGTACTGAAAGCACCGCTTTGACCGGCTTGGCCGCAGCAATCTTGCTGTCAACCTGTGACTTGGAAGTGCCCAGGAATACCAATAGACGCTTTAGCATTTCGGCTTCAAGACTGTGGTCAGGTGGTGCCGGCTGCCAGGTAGAGCTTTCCACCTCGGTCGGTGTCCGACCAGGTGTAACGACTTCTACCATCCCCTGGTGGGTCAAGTAGACTTCAGTCGTTCCCGGCTTCAGGCCTTTTTCCAGTCGGGTTCGATACTTGTCCTTCTTCCCGGTGGTGATGACCGAGCCCAGTACTTTGCGTAACGAACGTTCGAATTTACCACCCAGCAGCGCGATATTCTCCAGCCAATCGGTTTCGATAATTCCCAGCGTTTTGTCTTTTTTTACCAGGGATATCTGTTCTTTGGCCCAGAACTGCATGACCCTGTTCCAGGCCATATCCGGTGTGGCATTGACCACCAGCCAGTGCTCCTTGCCATCGGTGCGAACTTCAACATCAGGAAAATCGGGTAACACCGTAGCAGGCAATCGGGCCACGGCTGTGGCTTTTTCGGCTACACTGGCCGCCGTTACCGGTAACAACGCCCCGGTTTCCGGCGCCGACAGGTCTGGTGGAACCTCCAGTGGCGGCAGTGAACTGGATGACCGGTAATCCACTTTTGGAGCATTTGACAGCGTGCCACAGGCACTCAGCAATACTGCACTCATCAAAATCAAGTTTCGGCACAACATCGACCAGGACAACAGTCGTTTGGATAATTCCATTATGGTTCCTCTGGAGGTAAATACAATATTTCAGCAGCAGTTAGCTATTGATCTGTTTCAACTTTAGCCTGAAAGTCGCCCGGCCTGCAGCAATGCCTGTTTTACACCATCCTGCAAATTACGGGACAAGGTTGTCATTGGCAAACGTATGCCTGGACCGATCAACCCAAGTTGCTGGACCGCCCATTTGACCGGAATGGGATTGGATTCGACAAACATGGCACGGTGCAAGTCCTGTAGAGCCGCATCATATTCAGCCGCCTGCTCCCAGTCACCCGCCAAAGCCGCCGAGATCACCTGCCTGACTTCACGGGGGGCGACATTGGCCGTTACGGAAATAACACCACTGCCACCCTGACGCATCAACTCCAGTGCAGTATCATCATTGCCGGAAAAAACAGCAAAGCCAGATCCGGTTTCCTGTACCAATTCTTGAGCCCTGGGCATATCTGAAGTCGCATCTTTGATTCCCACAATATTATCGATCCGGGATAAACGTATGGCCACAGAATTACTCAGATCACAGGCGGTCCGTCCAGGAACATTATAGAGAATCTGCGGAATACTGACCGCCTCAGCGATCGCCTTGAAATGCAGATAAAGCCCTTCCTGGGTCGGCTTATTGTAATATGGCACCACAATCAAACAGCCGGCGACACCCGCATCGGCTGCCAGGCGGGTCAATTCAATCGCCTCGCTGGTGGCGTTGCCACCGGTCCCGCCGATGACCGGGATACGGCTGGCGGCATATTCGACCGTACGTGCAATGACTTCAATATGCTCATGCGGGCTGAGTGTAGCTGATTCACCGGTTGTCCCGACCGAAACAATGGCTGTCGTTTCATTTTCGATATGAAACTCCACCAACCGTTTCAAGGCAGAATAGTCCACACTACCATCCTGATGCATGGGCGTTACCAATGCGACAATACTACCTTCAAACATGCTTGACTCCTGCAGGTGTAATGCGATCCGTCTACGAAGCTGACGAGGCGGCAGCTTTTCCCAGACGACATGATATTAATAATTTACAGTGATTCTGGCGATATTCAGAACTCGTTAGCGTAACCATCATAATTCCACAATAAAACAATATGTGTTTTGCTCAGGGTAATATACGTCTTATCTTCCTTCGCGTTGCATTTTCTCCAATCTGGCTTTTGCGGCAATCGCCACTCGACTTTCGGGAAAACGCACCAGAACATCCTGCAGCGTTTGTCGAGCCCGATCATAAGCACCCATATCATACTGGATGTAGCCAATCTTTAATAATGCCTGTGGCACTTTTGGGCTACCCTGATAACGAACCGCCACGGTACGAAAGCCCAATAAGGCTTGTTCAAAATCTCTGGTCACATAATAGGATTCAGCCATCCAATACTGGGCATCATCCGCGACCGAACTGGCAGGGTAGTCTTGTACGACCTTACCCAGTGCAACGACTGCTTCCTGATAGCGACTCTTGCGCAGTAACTCGAAGGCATCGTCATAAGCCGTTTGCGCCAAGGCTTCATCTTCTACAGATATTACTTTTGCAACCGGTGCCGGATTTGTTATGCCCGGTATCGCAGACGGGATGGTTTGCGCGGTTCCTATAGCGGTCGATGGATCAGTCCCAACGTTGGTGGACCCAGTATTGGCAGCAGTATTCGAACCATCAGAGGTGTTGGCAGAAGCTGCTCCGGCTGTTGCTGTAGTTACGCCTGACTGAACTGTATTGGTGGCATCAGTTGGTACTGCAGTCGTCCCGTTTATGGCTGACGTACTGAACTTAGTACCAGCTTGCCGGGGCGAGCGTTCCAGGACACGCAAACGCCGATCGAGATCATCATAGAGCTGGCGCTGCCGTCGTTTGCTGTTCTGCTGTTCAAATTGCTGCAAATCAACGGCATTTCTGAGTTGTGCCAGGGTTTCCTGCATATCATCGATCTGGGTCAATACCTTCAGTGCATCGGCCGATATCTGTGGCTTGGGTGGTGCTTGTACAACCGGTTTTTGAACCACCACAGGGGGTGGGGCCGGTGTTGCACAGCCCCCAAGCAATGTCAATATACTGAGCAGGGCAACGCTACGATTTTTTCTCATCACATCAGGCCTCTCTACACTACAGGCTTTGGTCAGTTACCATAGACAATTTCTACGCGTCGATTTTGGGAATAAGAAGCTTCATCCTGTCCCAGGG
>CAZTLH010000355.1:0-3417 GCA_964614335.1 uncultured Gammaproteobacteria bacterium | reverse complement strand
ATCTCTTGTTTGCTGCGCGACAGCGCAGCGCCACCGGCGGTGTGGGGGCTCCTAGATTGCAAACACCCGCCGGCATAGATCAATAACAAAACCAATCCAGGGCAAAATTGCGACTACGGATAAGGCAATACCCGAAACCACGAGCTTTTCATCCAGTGCTTTGCTCTCGGTGATTTCTGTCTCGGGAGCATCAAAGTACATCAACTTGATCACACGCAGGTAATAAAACGCACCGATGACTGCCAGTACGACGGCCACCACGGCCAACCACACCAGGCCTACGTTCAATAACGCCTGTATGATATTCAACTTGGCATAAAATCCAATGGTCGGCGGTATACCTGACATGGATATCATCAGCAACATCATCAGGAATGCATACCATGGATGACGCTGACTCAAGCCTTTCATATCTTTGAGCTCGTCCGCCTCAAAGCCATTCCTGGCCAGCAACAAGATGACGCCGAAAGCGCCGAGCGCCATAAAGGTATAAACCAGCATGTAAAACATTGCAGCAGCATAACCGGTATTATTGCCGGTCAAAAAGCCGAGCAGGAAGAACCCCATATGTGAAATTGTGGAGTAACCCAACATCCGTTTGAGGTTCATCTGCGCAATGGCGGTAACATTACCGACCGCAATAGACAATATTGCCATGATGATAAAGATCATTTGCCAATTTTCGACCAGTGGCTCCATCCCTTCGACCAGAACTCGGTAAAACACCGCGAAGGCTGCAATTTTTGGCGCCGTACCGATAAAGGCGGTGGTCGGCGTAGGTGAACCCTGGTAGATATCAGGAATCCACATATGGAATGGAACTGCACCAATTTTAAATGCCAGTGCCACAACAACCATGACCAGTGCCAGCGCCATTACCGGACTCTTGGCACCATACAGTATCGAGGCCGCCCGCACGCCATCGAAGTCAAAACCTGAAGACAAGCCGTAGAGCAGGGAAACACCATACAGGAATATTCCCGAAGACAAGGCCCCCAATACAAAATATTTCATCGCAGCTTCACTACACTGCACAGAATCTCGATAATACGCCACCATCACATACAGGCTGAGTGCCTGCAGTTCAAGGCCCATATACAGCACCAGAAAGGTTGACGACGATACCATGATCATCATGCCAAGCACTGCGAACATACCCAGCACATAGTAGTCGCCGCGAAACAGCCCCCGGTCATTCAAATAACGGCGACTATTGATGAAGACTGCAACGGTGACTAGATTGATGATGGTTTTCAGTACTGCTGCCATATTGTCGGCAACATACATATCAGAGAAGGCCTTATGAACTTCATCACCATATTGTGATGCCGACAGCCAGGCCGTTAACACCAAACTGGCAATGGCGACCACAAAGGCAGTGTTACGGCCTTTTTCCGCGAATATCGCCTCGATTAGAAGTACAACACAGGCCAGTGCAGCCAGTACAATTTCTGGTAAGGCATAGCCCAGATTGAGTGTAAGATCGTTTGTCATCGTTCCAGACTCACAGCAATTTCGTTGCTGTTGACTGACTCAGCAGTTGGCCAACAGAAGTATGAATTAAATCCAGTATCGGATTCGGCCACAAGCCGACAACCAGAACCATAATGGCCAGTAGACTTAAAAACAGGAATTCCATTCGGTTGATATCCTTGAGTGCGGCAACAGCCTCATTCTTGACCTGACCAAAGAATGCTCTTTTGTACATCCATAGTGTATAGGCTGCACCCAGAATCATGGTCAGGGCCGCGATCGCTGCAAACCAGGGCTGCACCTGAAATGTACCCATAATCACCAGGAACTCACCAACAAACCCGGAGGTCCCTGGCAAACCGGAATTGGCCATCGCGAACAGCATGGTGAAGGCGGCAAAGACCGGCATGGTATTGGCTACCCCACCGTAATCAGCGATCTGTCTTGAATGCACACGATCATAGAGAACCCCGACACAAAGAAACATTGCGCCGGCCACGAAACCATGGGAAATCATTTGTACAATTGAACCTTCGAGTGCGGTTTCATTGAAGACGAAAAAGCCCAGGGTGACAAACCCCATATGGGAAATGGAGGAGTAGGCGATCAATTTCTTCATGTCACGCTGCACCAGTGCGACCAGTGAAATATAGACCACGGCAATCAGTGATAAAGCGATGATAATCGAGGCCATCCCGTGACTCGCATCCGGCAGTACCGGCAGGTTGATACGGATAAAACCGAAACCACCCATTTTCAACATAATCGAGGCCAGGATAACAGAACCACCCGTCGGAGCCTCCACATGGGCATCAGGTAGCCAGGTGTGCACGGGGAACATCGGCACCTTGACCGCAAAAGCCATAAAAAAGGCCCAGAACAACCAGACCTGTGCCTGGTAGGGTATCGCCAGCTTTTGCATATCCAGAATACTGAAGCTGCCACCGAGCTGATACAGGTAAATAAATGCCACCAGCATCAATAATGAGCCGAGCAGGGTATAGAGGAAAAACTTGATGGTGGCATAAACCCGGTTCGGTCCACCCCAGATCCCGATAATCAGAAACATCGGCAACAACATGGCTTCCCAGAATACATAAAACAGGATCGCGTCCAGTGCCGCAAAGACACCGATCATAAAACCTTCAAGAATCAGGAACGACCCCAGATAAAATACGAAACGGCTTTTTACCGAACTCCAGGCCGCCAGTATCGTGACCAATGTGATGATCGCGGTCAATACAATAAGCACCACAGCAATACCATCAACACCGAGATAGTACTGAATATTGAAGCTCTTTATCCAGTCGGCACGCTCGATCAATTGCATTCCGACACTGCTCTGATCATATGCTGCGACGAGTCTCACACTCAGACCCAACTCGACTATGGACAGTATAAGCGCCATCCCAAAAGCAAGCGTACGCTTTTGTTCAGGTATCAGCAGCAGCAGGAACCCGGTCACTACAGGAAACCAGATCACAATACTCAAGAAATGCGCATTCACAGGCGTCGATCCAAGGAATTCAGTAAAAAGATTGAAGTCATCTAAACAATAACCAGCTCATCATCACAAATGCTCCGATGATCATGACAAAAGCATAATGATAGAGATATCCGGTCTGCAGACGCCGGATACTGAACGCCATCGCGGCAATCCGGTTGGCCGTGCCATTTACGATCACTCCATCGATCAGCCCAGCATCTCCATATTTCCAAAGCCAGTCACCAATACGTCTTGCGCCACCGGCAAAGACCACCTGATTAAATTCATCGAAACCGTATTTCTTGGTCAGCACGTAGTATATCCACTGGAATTTCAATGCGAACAGGGCCGGGAGTCTGGTGTTTTTGATATATAAATACCAGGCCGTGACGGCGCCAGCGACCGCCAGCCAGAATGGCGCACCAATAAAGCCTTCGAGGATAGCGGTAAAGATCAGA
>CAZTLH010000354.1:0-3422 GCA_964614335.1 uncultured Gammaproteobacteria bacterium | reverse complement strand
CCATAAGACTCAGCACAACTTACACAACATCGAAATTTTCTCTGTAAAGGTTGAATAAACAACGCGTTGGATAATTATTTCCACGGTGAGCTTCGGTATGGTTTTACTGGTTTTCATATCGAAAACACTCTGACATACTGTTTCCATTGCATATATATAAGTGTGGCTGGTTCTTATGGCTAATCAGGTAAGTAAAAGGATTTATGAAAAGGTAAACCGTACGAGTTGCCCGGTTCACTTTGCCTCTTATAACCGGGTAGTTTTTCACCATTCTTCCAAACTGTCTTCGTGAACACATTCTCTTGACCCATTATTCACAACAAACAAGTATGCTGGACCAGTATATGACGCGTCATCTGCCACTGGCTGTCGCCATGCAGGTGACGGTCAAGTCCTGGAATGGCCGGCAACTCTGTCTAGCCGCACCACTGGTCAGCAATCTGAATGACAAGGGCACAGCATTTGGTGGAAGTCTGATCAGTCTGGCCACGCTGACCTGCTGGGGTATTTGCTGGCTAGGTCTGCTGCGGGACGGTGTCGAGGCAGATCTGGTATTGCGACAGCAGTCCAGTCGCTTTATGAGACCGGTAACCGATGAATTACAATCTTGTGCAGAGTGCATGCCGGCGTCACTATGGCAGGAACAATTGCTGCTGTTTGAAGAGCAGGGCCATGCTGATCTTGTGGTGACGAGTCAGGTCATGACCATTAATCGGGCCGGCGCCAAACGCCAGGCCATGGATTACGAGTCTGTGTTTAGACTGCGCCCCCTGCCGGCATAACTCCCGGCATAACTTAATTGGTCACTGTTTGCTGGCGGGCAATGGCGGCTTTAATATGTTGCAGTGTCCGGTTTTCAAGTCTCTCAAGACCAATCGGCATGGGTGGATACCAGTGGATATCGTTGATACTGTTTTCGGGGAAACTTTGTTTAAATCGTTTTCGTTGTGCCGCATCGATAAAGGCGTCGGCTCCTCTTGATGCCGTGTAATTGCCACTGGCAGCCGTAATCATGGCTGCAATCTTTGCTTGCATGATAAAATTAATCCAGGCATAGGCGGCCGCATCTGCCTTGCCGTTACGCGGGATAGCGAAGGTATCGATCCATCCCAAAGCGCCGGATTTTGGGGCCAGAAAATTGATACGTGAACGCTTGCGGTTGAGTTTCCAGCCGCCACTATCCCAGGCCATGGCAGCCAGTATCGCACCGGATCGAAGCTTGATCCGCAAGGCTTCACCACTGCTCCAATAATAATTAATGTTGCTGCTGCAGGCGATCAGTCTTTTTTCCACAGTGTCGAGGATAGACTGATACAGTGCCTTGTCTTCATACGCAGCAAATGGATCCATCCCCATGGCGAAGGCAAAAGCTATCAATGTCGGCCGTTGTAACCGATAGGAAGCCTTGTTCTTGACTGCACGACTGCAGAGGTCTGTATAGTCATGCACCATGGAGGCTTTTTTGGTATTCAGGACCAGCCCGCTGGTCCCCCAAACATGTGGTATACCAAAAGTCTTGTCATTGACAGTCGTGTACTGTCTGGTTATTTCCAATAGCGCCGGGTTGAACAGGGAAGTATTGATATTTTTCAGATCGATCGGTTTAAAAAGGTTGAACTGGGACTGTGCTCTGACGATTTGATCCTGACCTGGTTGTGCCAGATCATAGCCAGCGCCTCCAATAGCGAGCAGACGTGCAAACATATCCTCATTATTGGAGATGGTGACCCGTACCTTGATGCCGGTTTTTTTTGTGAACAGTTTGACCACAGATTGGGGCGCATGACCCTCCCAGGTAAGCAGACGCAGTGTTTTAACTTCTGCCTGAGCTGCGGTAGTGACAACAAGAATCGCTGTAAATAAAAGGGCTTTGTGCATAGATCTTTCCAGGAAAATCACCAGTTGCTCCGGTTGCTAGTGTTGTTTGTAACGTATTCCACTTCAAATACGGTATCGGCTTACAAACCAGGCGTTAAAGTGCCAGATTGTCGATCATCACTGGAATTGTACAGATAAATATCAACACTGTTGGTTTTGACAGAGGCTTTATTGTTTTCAGAATATCTCTAACGAGCCGAGTACATCCATTATCTACCAGCGGCTCCCGCCAGAGTTTCGATAACAAGGATTTGTTGGCTGCTTTTGAGTCCATTGGCCTTTTATAGTCATCGAGCGAGAAAACAGTCAGCGAATCCTTGGTTAGAGGGAGCTCCTGATTA
The DNA here is from genome assembly GCA_964614335.1 of uncultured Gammaproteobacteria bacterium. Taxonomy (GTDB): domain Bacteria; phylum Pseudomonadota; class Gammaproteobacteria; order Arenicellales; family DRJH01; genus DRJH01. The sequence goes on along the minus strand of CAZTLH010000354.1, from coordinate 1,203 downwards.
TCTACAGACGGTGACTCACCATGCATTAATTCACAAATCGATTCATATACATGAATTGATCACATTCCGGCACATTAACACAGGCCCGAGTTGTCTCGTTATTCAGATTTTCAGAACTGAATGCAGAATAGCTTCTGAAGCTAAGATAGTGGCCCAAAAAAACAGCGCCTTCAATACTCGAATTCCAGGAAGATGTGGGACCGCTATCTACCAATAATGAACAGTCCGTCCGGATGATTCGGTATTGAAAAGACCGGTTCGCAGCTTTTCAGGTGTTACCCGATATCACCTCTTGGTGACGTCAATCCCAAACTAATGCGACATCAGCACCGGAACAGAGGTGGTATTCAAAAGATTACGTGTAACACCGCCAAAAATTACTTCACGCAAGCGGGTATGGCCATAGGCTCCAGTAACAAGCAGATCGATATCATGTGCAGCACAGTGGGACAACAACGCCTCACTGACATCACCTCCATTGGCATTGGTTACGATCGGCTCAGCAGTAACCCTGTGGCGCTTCAGATGACCACAGATTCCGGAAAGTGAAGTGGGTTCACTATTTTCAGTTGGCTGAATATTTACAATCTGGACGATTTCTGCAGTCTGTAACAGCGGCAGGGCATCCTGTACTGCGCGGGCGGCTTCGTTGGAAGCATTCCAGGCAATCAAAATGCGATTACCGATGTTATTGCTGACAGTTTCGGGGACGAGAAGGACAGGGCGAACGACATTGAGTAGCAGACGATTTTGCAAGACCATATCGGGATTCAATAAACCGCCTTCGGCTTGTCCAATAATCACCAGATCATGGATGTGCGCCCATTTGGCCAATAAATTATCCATGCTGCCGGTTTCGCTGTGCCATTCGGCAGCAATGCCGGAGTTGTTGCCTCGTTCCAAAAACCAGCTTTCAGCGTCACTGGCTGCAGCGCGATATTGTGCTTCGTAGGTCTCCACGATATCCATTGGAATGGGCGCTTCCGCATAAACAGGCGTAAAGAAGTATTCACCGCAAGCATAAACACCGGTGACATGTGCCTGATGTTTCTTTGCCAGCTCAAACGCGGCATCTACGCGGTGTTGGCAACGATCACTGTTCTCAATTTCCAATAAAATGCTGGTCAATTTCATCGTATTGCCTCCAAAAAAGGGGTCAGAGCCCTTTTATTGCCCTTGTCATTCCAGTCATTCCCAGCATTC
>CAZTLH010000353.1:0-3425 GCA_964614335.1 uncultured Gammaproteobacteria bacterium | reverse complement strand
CGCAGGGGGTCCAGCCAATGGCCGGTAATGCCGGTCATGGTGCTGGAGTGCCGTGCGCGCGGTATATGGTGCTGGGTGGCTGGTCTCTGTGTGGAGTGGTATCCATCACGGTCCGGGCCAGTTTTCTCGGTGGCCATGCCCTGCCGCCTGAATATGCGGACGATCCGGACGGCTATATTGCCGGAATTTGTCAACATATGCTGCCGGCAGTCGCCGATTTGAGCGATGCTGTGGACGGATTCTGTGAGGGAATTGCCTTTTCCGTGAGTCAGATAGAGCGGGTATTTCAGACCGCCAGGGATTATGGTTTACCGGTGAAGCTACATGCTGAACAGCTCAGTTTGCTCGGGGGTGCAGCTTTGGTGGCCCGATATGGCGGGCTTTCAGCGGATCATCTCGAGTATCTTGATGCAGCAGGTGCCCGGGCCATGGCAGAGGCCGGTACCGTGGCGGTCCTGCTGCCTGGTGCCTATTACTTTCTGCGTGAGACGCAGCCGCCACCGTTGTCTATGCTGCGGGATCTGGGTGTACCGATCGCCATCGCCAGCGACAGCAACCCGGGCAGTTCGCCGGTGCAGTCCTTGCTGTTGATGATGAATATGGCTTGTACGCTGTTTGGAATGACACCCGAAGAGGCCCTTGCCGGTGTCACCCGCGAGGCAGCACGGGCATTGGGGCTTGAACAGCAAATCGGCACCCTTGCGCCGGGCAAGCGTGCCGACCTGGTGCTGTGGGATGTGACTGACCCGGCAGCCCTGAGTTACAACATCGGTCACAGGCCCTGTCGGCAGGTGCTGTATGGTGGTCAAATGAGGGTTTCCGCATGAATTACGAACTCAGTACTTCCATCGCCCTGCCACGGAACACCTCGCAACCGCTGTATCAACAGATTAAAGATTCCATACGCGACAAGATTCACTCCGGAAGCTGGTTGCCAGGACGCAAGATTCCTTCCGAACATTCTCTGGTTGCGGACCTCGGTGTCAGCCGGATGACGGTAAACCGGGCCCTGCGCGAGCTGACCCGGGATGGTTATCTGGAGCGGGTCCACGGTTTGGGAACCTTTGTCAACGAGCACCCGAGTGTAGCGAGTCTCATTGAGCTGCGTAATATTGCTGACGAAATCCGCGCCCGTGGCAAGACCTATCGTGGTGAAGTCCGGGTATTGCAGGAAGTGCTGGCTACCGAAGTGCTGGCGCGACGTATGGAACTCCAGCCTGATAGTCGACTGTTTCATATTGTGCTTTGTCACTATCAGGACGAGATTCCCATCCAGATTGAAGATCGTTATATCAATCCGGCACAGGCACCGGAATTTATGGCGGTCGATTTCGGTACGATGACTCCATCCGAATACCTGATTGGTCTTTTTTGGCCTGATGAAATGGAGCACGTAGTGCAGGCCATACTCCCGGATGAGCAGATGTGCGAGATGCTTGCTATCGAACCCCTGGAACCCTGTTTGCGGATGCAGCGACGCACCTGGAAACAGGGTACTGTGGTGACTCTGGCAACCCTGATCTATCCCGGCAGCCGTTATGATCTGGCCGCCCGTTATAACACCACTGACCTCCATGAGTCACACCATCAAACCGCTACGGAGCGTTCAACATGAGTAATGACCATCAAATCTCGAATGCGCGTGTGGTGCATGCCCCAACCGGCACGAAACTGAATTGCAAAAGCTGGTTCACCGAAGCGCCTTATCGTATGTTGCAGAACAATCTGGATCCGGATGTGGCCGAACGACCCGAAGAGCTGGTGGTCTATGGCGGTATCGGTCGTGCCGCGCGCAACTGGCAGTGTTTCGACCAAATCTGTGCGGCCTTACTGGAACTGGAAGAGGATGAAACCCTGTTGGTACAGTCCGGCAAACCGGTGGGTGTATTCAAAACTCACAGTGATGCACCACGGGTATTGATTGCCAATTCCAATCTGGTGCCCAGGTGGGCAACCTGGGAACATTTCAACGAACTGGATAAAAAAGGCCTGATGATGTACGGCCAGATGACCGCCGGTTCCTGGATCTATATTGGCACCCAGGGGATTGTTCAGGGTACCTATGAAACCTTTGTCGAAATGGCCCGGCAGCATTTTGACGGCACAACCCGGGGCAAGTGGATCCTGACCGCCGGTCTCGGCGGCATGGGGGGTGCCCAACCGCTGGCGGCGACCATGGCAGGGTTTAGTATGCTGGCCGTGGAATGTGATGAAAGCCGGATTGATTTTCGTCTGCGCACCCACTACATCGATGCCAAGGAAACCGATCTGGATCGAGCGCTGGAGAAGATTACAGCCGCTTGTGCCGCAGGTGAAACCCTGTCGATTGGTCTTTTGGGTAATGCTGCTGAAATTCTCCCGCAGCTTGTCGAGCGTGGTATCAAACCCGACATCGTGACGGACCAGACTTCGGCTCATGACCCGGTGAATGGTTATTTGCCGCTGGGCTGGACGATTGCACGCTGGCGTGAGACCGCTGAACAGGATCCCGAGCAGGTAACCAAAGCTGCCTGTGAGTCTATGGCCATCCATGTTCGCGCCATGCTGGCATTTTATCACCAGGGCATTCCGACCGTGGACTATGGCAATAATATCCGCCAGGTGGCACAGGATGCGGGGGTTACGGATGCGTTTGATTTCCCAGGGTTTGTCCCGGCCTATATCCGGCCCTTGTTTTGCCGTGGTATTGGACCTTTTCGTTGGGTGGCCTTGTCCGGTGACCCGGAAGATATCTATCGTACGGATGCCAAGGTCAAGGAACTGATCCCGGAGAATACCCATTTGCATCAATGGCTGGACATGGCCCGCGAGCGAATCAGTTTCCAGGGCCTGCCGGCACGTATCTGCTGGGTTGGTCTCGGTCAGCGTCATCGTCTGGGTCTGGCCTTCAATGAAATGGTCCGCACCGGTGAATTGAAAGCGCCGGTGGTGATCGGACGGGACCATCTCGATGCCGGTTCGGTGGCCAGTCCAAACCGCGAAACCGAAGCCATGGCCGATGGTTCAGATGCCGTCTCTGACTGGCCGCTGTTAAATGCACTGCTCAATACTGCCAGTGGTGCCACCTGGGTATCCATACACCATGGTGGCGGTGTCGGCATGGGCTATTCCCAGCATGCCGGGCTGGTCGTCGTCTGTGATGGTAGCAAGGCGGCCGATAAGCGTATTGCCCGGGTGTTGTGGAATGACCCGGCAACCGGAGTGATGCGCCACGCCGATGCCGGCTACGAGACTGCCCTCGAATGTGCTCGAGAGCAGCACCTGAATTTACCCGGAATTCTGTCCTGAGATCGGCATTGAATGCAAAAGAAACCCTTAACCACCTTCAGTTCCAGCGACTGAATAATCCACCACCAACCACCTGAAAAGGGAGATCATCATGAAATTCCAAGCAACACTTCTGGCTACGACAATCAGTCTGGGCC
>CAZTLH010000352.1:0-3474 GCA_964614335.1 uncultured Gammaproteobacteria bacterium | reverse complement strand
GTTTATCATGTACGGGAAATCGAACAAAATTTTCACAAAGAAGATTGCTGCCTGTGCGATCAATAGCTGAGTAATCTTGTTTGCTCTCAGGCTGACCTGAAGATAAGACACAGCTTTTCAACTCACCCCGACAGTTGAACAGATTCAACCTGAGTCAAAGCCGAAAAAACCGGGTCGGTAGGCAGCATAATCCTGTGGGCGAGTCAGCAGCCTGCAAATCGCTGATTTGTAGTGTTCCTGTTTACGTATTGCGGTCCCAGGAGGCTGTCCGAGAATAAGGGCCTACTGCGGAAAAGCGGACTTTAGCCAACTCCCCTGACTCGTTACACAATCCGTATTTTCCTCAAATCATGAGATGCTACCTCACCCACTCCCCCTCGTTACAACCGCCATGGATGGCGGAAGTCCCGGTTTTGCAGGAGCAACGAATCGGTCGGCTCATGTTCTCTGACAGGCTCTTTTAGTCGCTTTTTTTTGCTCAGGCTATTTTGTAATGATTAATTGGCCGGCTCATTCGACATGGTAACCGAGAATCCAATAAATTGATCGTCATAATTCGCTGCCGAAACACTGGAGGAACGGGAGGTCTGCCCTGCCCGCAATCCAAGAAACAACCAAGGTCTCATCGTATAATCCATGCCGAGGCCATAATCCCATATCGTGTCGCGACGGTCATTACTGTAATCATCGGTAGTGTAATTTGCATAGGCCAGTAATCCGATGCTGTCCGACAAGGCATGGTTTACCGCTGTCCCCAGTAAATTACTGACAAAGTAGGTGGAACCCGGTTCACTCGATTCCTCCGTCCTGCGAGAAGCATAGAGACTAACATCGGTAAAGGTCAATGGTGCCCACAGCAACTTGCCCAGGTATGTTGCACCACTAAAATCCTGAACAGTTGGGTCATCAAAATTTTTGCTTAGATTACCAATACTGAATTCCGCGGCTGTGATATCGGTAGCTTCCCAACGGGCACCAACCGAATAAGCCTGCTCTGTACTGTCCAGCCGGTTATTGGTCAGGTAATCAATATTGCTGTTGATCAACTCTACAAAAGTCGTTGTTGAAGGTCCAAGATTATAATAAACCCTGCCACGCAAATTAAGACGATCACGATCCCGGAAGCCCTGCTGATTGTTGGTGTAACGCAACTGCTCCTGATGCGCCGCCAGACTCACCTGCATGGTGTTACTACGTCTGCCATATATGCCTTCTGCTCCATAACGAAACAGATGATAGGCATCCGGATCAGTGTTACCGATGAGCCTTGACCCGGTTGATCCTCGTGGTTCAGCGCCATCTATATAGCCGGCATCTAAAACCATATTAAACCGATCTGTCAAATCGAGATTCAAACCCGCCCCGAGGGTATTTTGAATATAATTATCTTGCTTGAATTTACTATGAGAAATTACTGAGGCACCATAGAACAGCTGCAGATCGTGTTGGCCCAATTCCGCCTTGTAGGTCAAACCCGCACTGGCACTGTATTCGATTTCAGCCTGTTTCAGATTACTACTCTTGTGACCATTACTATGCCGCACTGCGGCCACAGTCAATGCGGGATAGAACCCAGGCACCAACTGGGTATCCACGACCTTTTTATCACCTTCGAGTGCCGTATTGGTCTGCGGCGCAGGCGCAGTCGAATAACTCGCAGTTTGTGCCAGGACCACAGGTCCGGTGACAGCAGCTGTAACTACAGCAGCGACCGTTATTTTTTTGTACATTTACCGCCCCCTTGCCAGCACACCTGCAAACTGTGTCACTGGCAAACGTAAGAATACGGTTATTTTATGCGTTTATGGTTCGATAAATCAAATTTTATTACATATCATTGATCTATCTGTTCTTGATAATGTAGCTTATGATTAATTTGGGCTCACTTCGCGGGTGTTGCCACCGTGACCACCTGTAGGTGGTACACTGGCCGGGGCTCTGGACAATCCAGCTGCTGCTGCCGGCGCACATATACCTGGATCGGCTCCACCGGCGATGGCCGAGTTGCAAACCTGATCCGCGCAATCGGTTGCCAACTGGCCGCAGGCCAGGCGATTTAACCGGTGATAGAAAAAATCCACCGGGATATTCTTGATACCCATATCGTTGGCCACTGCCAAACGTGCCGGATCATTCAGGAAACGGTTATTTCCTTCGGCCTGCAAGGTAACCAGCATCGGCGTCTTGAATCCATCCTTAGTGATTGACTTGGAGATTTCATCCCAGCGAGCCGGGTCTACATCCTGTTTTTTTGGCACTTCAAACAATTTCACTAACTCGTCGGTTTGCGCCATAACCTGATAGTCACCCTGCTGCCAATCCGGCACTGGAGTCAGTTCCTCACCATTGGTAAAAAATGCGTCCATAATTTCACCCGTTTTCGGCTTATCACCAAAACGACTGACTTCACGCTGATAGGTCTCATTATAAATGATCACGACAGGCACTGTAGCCTTGCCCGCTGCCTGGGCCGCTTTGAGCTGGCCGTAACGATCATCTACCACAACTTTCTTGGTATCCCGGTACATCGAGATAAAAACAGGCCGGGCTGTTGATGCCAGCGTGTTCTGCGGTGGTATATACCAGAAATCAGGGCCTTTTAATTTAGTCACTTCAGAAGTTGCCGCTTGAAAATGAGCGGCGCCATTCTGCCAATCTGGAAATGGAGTTAATCGCTGATCCCCATCGAAAAAACGCTGTGAAACTGCGGCAATCGTGGGTTTCGAGCCCAAATCGGTGAGTGCATAATTAAGTCGATATCGATTTTCATTGGTCTTGGCCAGATTACAGGCCCACGCCGGTAACGAAGGCAATAAACTCATCGCCGTGTTGTAAAACTCCTGGGCGCGATCAGGATTTGAAGATACCGCCAGATAGACCAGATCATCGATGGTCAAACCCAGTGACACACCATGCAACATCACCGAACTGGCGGGATACCCGGTATCGAAAAAACCCTTGATTTCCTGATATAGACGACGATCTGTATCCAGACGCACATAGTCACTGTCTGACTGGATATGCACATCACTCTGTATTACTGCTCGCGCTGGAACCACTGCAAAACCTGCCACCAGCGCGCCGCCGTAAATGATTTGTTTCAAGCTCATCACGCTACCCTCAGTCTAGATAATCTGTATGTCTTTAGCTTAGCCTCTGGCTATTTTGCCTGAAGCCACAGTAGACCCAGTCTACCACAGGATAATTAATAGCACATTACTGATGCAAATGGAAATAATCATTGCACTATTCTCCGAATTGCTGGGAAGCTCCCGCATGACTTGCATTCTTCGAGATTTCTCACCCCGGTAATGAGCGAAAATAGTCATAAGTGAGCCCAAAAAAAGCCAGAGAATCGAGAGTTGGCGTGAGCTCCGTCTAAAACATCCGCATCATAGATAGGTTCTATCTGCTATATCGAATAAATATTTCTTTATATTAATTAATCTTTATGCTTTAATGGAGCCATGAAAA
>CAZTLH010000351.1:0-3522 GCA_964614335.1 uncultured Gammaproteobacteria bacterium | reverse complement strand
TGACTATATCACCAAGCCTTTTTCATTAAAGGAACTGGCCGCAAGAATCAAGGTGGTTTTGCGTCGCTCACAACCCGCCAAACAACAAGGTGACGTACTATCTGTTGGCGATCTCAAACTGAATCGGGTTCGCCACGAAGTCTATGTGAATGAATCTATTTTGGTGATGGGGGCCACGGAATTTCGTCTGTTGGCGCACTTTATGTGTCATCCTGGACATGTGTACACCCGTCAGCAAATCATAGACCGGGTGTGGGGTGGAGATACGTTTATTCAGGATCGAACAATAGATGTTCATATCCGGAGGCTGCGCAAGGCTCTCAAACCACATGCTCTGGAAGACACGATCACCACCGTGCATGGTATTGGTTATCGGTTTGATGCCCTGGGCGATCATGATTCCTGAATGGCGTCACGAACTTCTGCGTTTGTTCGGCGGACTGGTCCTGGCCGGGATTTTCGGCTTCATGCTTGGCCATGTGGCAGTCGCATTGGCAATGACATTGGCCCTGATCCTGTTTTTTCATTTACGCCAGCTAAACCGGTTATTGCGCTGGCTTAATGGCGATCTGTCGGATGCACCTGAAGCCAGTGGTCTATGGGGGCGTTTGTTTGCGGGTCTGGTTGTCGACAGACGTCGGAACAAGGAAAATCGCGACCGTTTGTCAACCATTATCTCCCGGTTTCACAAAGTCACCCAGGCTTTACCCGATGGTGTCGTGGTATTGGGTAATAACAATGAGATTGAGGCCATTAACAAGGCAGCCACCCATCTATTGGGGATACGATTACCACAGGACAGTGGCCAGAATATCGTCAATTTCTTGCGTGATCCGGAAATTACACGTTTTTTTGATGATGAAGAGCCCGGTGCTGTATTAACGATTCGTTCTCCCATAAACCGACATATCCGGATCAGTATCCGACAGGTGTTGATTGACAAGGCAGATTTTGGCAGAAAACTGGTGATTGCCAGGGACATCACCAGATTACATCAATTGGAACGGGTGCGACAGGACTTTATCGCCAATGTTTCCCATGAGTTACGGACTCCGCTGACGGTTGTTGCCGGGTATGTGGAGTTATTGTTATCGAATTCTGCGACCCTGGATGAAGCCTTGCAAAAACCGCTAACCAGAATCTCCCAACAAAGTGATCGTCTGTCCAATATTGTTGACGATTTACTGAAGCTGTCCACCCTGGAATCCTCCGAACCACCCGCGTTTTCCGAAAAAGTGGATATGCCCGATTTGATCGATGGCTGTATTTCACAAGCCAGGGAACTGAGTCGTGGTCAACATGAGTTCAGTGTCGAGGTGGATGCCATGCTGGGGTTACGTGGAAATTCGCACGAATTAGAAAGTGTGTTGTCCAATTTATTATCGAATGCCGTCCGTTATACTCCTCAACAGGGTAAAATTTCTGTCATCTGGAGAAGACAGGAAGCGGCTGTCATGTTGCAAGTGGAGGATAGTGGTATCGGTATACCAACGGAGCATCTGAGTCGTTTGACACAGCGTTTTTATCGTGTGGATCCGGGGCGTTCCAGAGATACCGGCGGTACCGGTCTTGGGCTGGCCATCGTTAAACACATTCTGGACCGGCATACAGCCCGGCTGCAAATTCACAGTCAAGCCGATCAGGGTAGTCGTTTTCGCTGTCTGTTTCGGGAAGAACTGGCGGTCAATCTGGAGTCGACGACAGAAGTTGATAGCAAATAATCATTGCGCCGATCAAGATTGCGCATAACAGGACAGTTATTATGGAAATGAATATCGACCATCATATCTCAAGTCGTTTCAATGAAGAACTTGAGGAAATCCGCACCCGGGCATTGCAAATGGGGGGTGCTGTGGAAAAACAGCTGGCCGATGCCCTGGCGGCCATTAGCAAGGGCGACCGGGAGCTGGCTAAAAAAGTCATCGACAGTGATTATCTGATTAATGCTCAGGAGGTGGAAATTGATGAGCAGTGTACACAAATTCTGGCTATCAGACAGCCGGCGGCTCGTGATTTGCGTCTGATCATCTCGGTCATCAAGACCATTACTGATCTGGAAAGAATGGGTGATGAAGCCCAGCGTGTAGGCCGCATGGCCAAACAGCTGGTTGAACATTCCTATCCATCCAAACATTTTCAACAAATACGGAATCTGGGGAATCATGTTAGTCATATGCTGCACGATGCACTGGATGCCTTTGCCCGTACCGATATTGATGCTGCCCTGCGTGTTCTGGAGGAAGATGAACGGGTGGATCACGAGTATGAGACCATCATGCGTCAGCTGATCACATTTATGATGGAAGATCCAAGATCGATCCCTCGTTCACTGGAGATTATGTGGTCAGCGCGGGCGCTGGAGCGGATTGGTGACCGATCCTGTAATATCGCAGAATATGTAGTTTATTTTATCCGGGGCAGGGATATTCGGCATACCAAGTTATCCGATGTTCAGGACGGGATGGACTGAGGCCGTCGAATGTCAGTAGTGACACCTATAAAGCAACAGCCGGCAATTTTCGACAGAGTTGAGCCGGTATGGTTGCATAACGACTGGAGTGAAGAAGAGTCTGCCTTGTTGAGAGAGGTATGGTCATTGGCGGAGGCTAATCTGGCAGACAAGAATATTTTTGAAACTACTTCCAGTCTGGCGCACGCCACGGCAGCGGCCACGCTGGTGGCGAGTCTTGATATGGATGCGCAAGCCATTGCCGCGGCATTGCTGTGTCGTATTCCGCGTCCGCAAAGCAAAAAGGTGGCTGATCCACTAGCCGGGTTGCCCCCGGAATTGCAAAAACTGGTATCCAGTGTAGCCCGTGTGACGGTCGTGGTGCAGGGTGGCCGTGGTGGTGAACTTGCCAATGCGGAAAGTCTGCGTCGCATGCTGTTGACCATCATCGATGATGTGCGGGTGGTGCCGGTAATGCTGGCTGATCGTCTGCAGTTGTTACGAGAGTTGAAGTCGGCTGATATCCCGGCGCGATTGATGATCGCCAAAGAAACACTGGAGTTATTCTCTCCACTGGCCAATCGTCTCGGCATCTGGCAGCTCAAATGGGAACTGGAGGATTTGTCGTTGCGTTTCATCGATCCCGATGCCTATCGTGATCTAGCCTCGCAGTTGTCTGAACGCAGGGCTGATCGTGAAGCTTATATCGAATCCTTTATCGAACAATTGCAAGGTTTATTGCAACAGGCCGGGATCACAGCCGAGGTCTATGGTCGGCCGAAACATATTTACAGTATCTGGAAAAAGATGACCCGCAAGGATGTCGGGCTGGAGCAAATATTTGATGTCAGGGCCGTACGTATCCTGACTACCGATGTCGCTGCCTGCTATGGGGCGCTGGGTGTGGTACATACCCGGTGGCGGCATATTGCGGGCGCATTTGACGATTATATTGCCACACCCAACGAGAACAACTCACAATCGAACCACAATGCCTGTACCGGCCCGAAAGGCCAAACTCTAAGAGTACAGACTACCACGAGGTGAATGCCTGTCATTCAGGGGCTGGGGGG
>CAZTLH010000350.1:0-3528 GCA_964614335.1 uncultured Gammaproteobacteria bacterium | reverse complement strand
ACAAAGAGAAAGTGGGGAGAAAGAAAAAAAAAAAAAAGTAGGAAGGAAAAAAAAAAGAGTGGCAACGGGAGTTGAAAGGGGCAAATCAGAAAGGAGGAGGATGATGAATTCTTTCCAGGCGTGTCTTAACTATAGCCGATTTTCGTGACATGTCCAGTTTTTGCCAGGATTTGTTGATCTTTATCAACAAATCTTCAAAATTTCATTTAGTTGCGGTGCTACGGCGACTCAATGTCGCAGTAGCAGCGTAGCTGCAACAAATGCTGCAATGCAACATTTGTTGCAGTGCATCATAGTGATATGGGCTTGTCTTGTCAACAACTAATTTCATTTATTTTGCAACTATTTTAATGTCGGATTGCAGTCGAATTTCAACGGCTTTTCTGGTGGGCAACACGCTGGTTCCAGCTTTCTGGTGCAGCCTTTCTGGAGGGTTCCATGGTGATGCAATCCGGGACCGGGCAGACCAGAGCGCACAGATTACAACCCACGCATTCACTTTCATCGATACTCGGTACGATGCTGTCATCGCGTGGGTGGATACACTGATGAGCGCCATCCATACAGGATACATAACATTTTTCACAGCCAATACAAGTTTGTTCATTTATTTTTGCTGTCAGCTGGTAATTCAGATCCAGCTCACCCCATTCGACGAAATTTGGGATCGCAAGACCAGACATGGCGTCAATACTGGTAAATTCCTTGGTATCCATATAATTGCTCAAACCTTCAAGCATGTCATCGATTATGCGATAACCATGATGCATAACCGCGGTACAGACTTGTACCGAGGAGGCGCCTAAGAGGATAAATTCAACAGCATCGCGCCAGTTGGATATACCACCGATACCTGAAATGGGCAGGTTGAATTCCGGGTGTCGGGCCAGTGCAGCCACCATATGCAGGGCAATGGGTTTAACCGCAGGGCCACAATAACCACCATTGGTGGATTTGCCGGCCACAGATGGTAGGGGTGAGAAACTGTCGATATCGACGCTCATCAAACTCTTGATGGTGTTGATCAGGGAAACGGCATTGGCGCCACCACTTTGCGCGCCCAATGCAGGGACCGTAATATCGCTGATGTTGGGTGTCAGTTTTATGATTACCGGGACGTGTGCAGCCTCCATAACCCAACCGATGATCTCTGCCAGTACTTTGGGTTCCTGACCGACAGCGGAGCCCATCCCCCGTTCGCACATGCCGTGAGGACAGCCAAAGTTCAACTCCAGCCCATCAGCGCCGGCATCTTCAGAACGTTTGATGATATCCTCCCAGTCCTGACGGCTTTCTACCATCAGGCTGACTACGACGGCATGTTCCGGGAAGTGTTGCTTGACTTGGCGAATTTCTCGAAAGTTGACTTCCAGAGAGCGGTCGGTAATCAATTCGATATTGTTAAAACCTGCCATCCGTTTGCCGGAAAAATCGTAGGCGCCAAAACGGGATGTGACATTGGTTATAGGTTCACCCAGTGTTTTCCAGCAGACACCACCCCAGCCGGCATCGAATGCGCGCATAATCTGGTCCCCTGAATTGGCCGGTGGTGCTGAAGCCAGCCAGAACGGATTTGGGGCCTTGATGCCCGCGAAATTAATTGATAAATCTGCCATCTTGATCTCCTTCAGTATACCGGGTTGTGTTTGCCGGATTCCTTTTGCTGTTTTATTCGGTGTGCTATCGTGATCGTTCGTACCGTTAACTGTTCCGTAATAGTTGGTCAATACCCAGTGCCGCCTTTTTACCTTCTGCTACGGCATTTACCACTTCCTTGGCGCCATTGACACAGTCACCGGCAGCAAAATAACGGGGATTGCTGGTTTGGCCGGTTATTGGATTCACCACCACCTTGCCGGCTTGATAATCAATACCAAGGCTGGCGAAGAAATGGCTGAAGTGTTGCTGACCGACTGCGAAAACGACCAGATCAGCAGGGATCTCGAATTGAGTGTCCCTCAGAGGCTCGAGACTGTGTGGTGTTGCGCCTAGTCGGACGTGGACAGCATGCACATGATTGACGGCCTTACCATCGCCATGAATGGCCGTTGGTATGGCCTGCCAGATGACATCGGCACCTTCTTCCCGTGCTGCTTTCCACTCATGCGCATAGCCGGACATTTCCCCGGCAGTGCGTCGGTACAGCATCGTGACCTGTGGTACACCGGCTTGCAACAGTTCGCGTACGGCATCGATTGCGGTATTTCCACCACCGATAATGACCGCATTTTTGACAGGATCGATGGAGAATTCAGGGTCCAGTTTGATACGATTAATCAATGCTACAGCACCGATGACGCCATCGAGTCCGGTGCCCTCTATTTCAGGGAGACTGTCCGACCCCAGGCCTGTGGCAAACAGGATAGCGTCGTAATCCCGGTCCAGTGCCTCCACGGAAATGTCTTTTCCCACTACGGTGTCGGAGTGCACTTCAAAGCCTATTTCCATAACCTCGTGGACTTCATCGAGCACGTCCTGGGATTTCATCTTGTAGGCCGCGATACCGGAAATATTGAGGCCACCAGGGTAGGGCGATGCATCATAGACAACCGCCTGATGGCCACGCACAGTCAATTCGTGAGCACAGGCCAAACCTGCCGGCCCGGCACCAACGATGGCAATCTTTTTGCCGGTATCTTGCCCTTTGTGAAAAAATTTCATGCCGTGTCGCAAGGCATGATCGGTAGCATAGCGTTGCAAGCGGCCGATTTGGATCGGTGGTTGCTGGAGATTGTGATAGACACAGGCGCCCTGGCAGAGCACATCAACAGGACAGACCCTGGCACAGGAATGACCAAAAATATTGGCTGAAAGAATTGTTTGCGCTGCGCCGCGCATGTTGTTGGTCGCTATTTTCCGGATAAATTCCGGGATGTCGATCGAAGTTGGACAGGCGTTGATGCAAGGTGCATCGTGGCAGTATAGACAGCGATTGGCTTCAGCGATCGCACCTGCCGGATTGAAAGCAGGTTTGTATTCACCAATCTTTTCCTCCACACGCCCGTCAGGCAGTCTGGTTGGTACCTGGTGTACGGTATTCATAATCACCTCGAACCCAAAGTTGTCGAAATTTATGAGCTAAACGCCACCGGTTGCTTTGCTTGTATGTTGGTGGATGGCGCTTCAAGGTGTTTTTGTAGCACAAAGTTGACCAATAGGTCAACTTTATGTGAAGGCCGTGATAGCGGCAACAACTTTTCTCCGTCCATGTGAATGCAGTAATCATGGTTGCAAAAAATCATTATTGCATCGACTTTTTGAATAGATCCTGGAGGCATGGAAAAAACGCTCAGGAATAACAATATCACAAGTGGTCGATTCTGTTGCTCTATGATGGTGTGCCGCTAGGCAGTTTATGTAAAGCTTTACATAAACCGCCTTATGCACAGTAACTCATTATGCAAAGTAATCCCTGAAAACACAGTAGTTAATGGTTATTGGAGCTGATTCGCTTTACATAAAAAACCAAAGTCTTGAAAATAGCAGCGTTTTTTTACTTTTGGAGCAATTCCTGGGCAAAAAGATGAA
>CAZTLH010000349.1:0-3556 GCA_964614335.1 uncultured Gammaproteobacteria bacterium | reverse complement strand
TTACAATAGTACGCGTTGGGACAAGCCGTTTGTAGTAGAAAATTGTGGCGCACTACCCGATGAATTGCTCGAAAGCGAACTCTTTGGCTACAAACGTGGCGCCTTTACCGGTGCGGTGGAAGACCGGACCGGTTTGTTCGAACGGGCCAATGGCGGGACCGTATTTCTCGATGAGATCGGTGAAGTATCACCAGCATTCCAGGTAAAATTGCTGCGTGTGCTGCAAGAAGGTGAAATCAGACCGTTGGGCAGTGGCCGTACCCGTCAGCTTGATGTCCGGGTGGTCGCAGCTAGCAACAAGGATCTGGAAACCGAGGTACGGGCCGGGCGCTTTCGTCAGGACCTGTATTACCGTCTGGCAACCCTGACCATCCATTTGCCATCATTGCGGGAGCGAAAACAGGATATACCGATTCTGGCAAACAGTCTGTTACAGGCAGCGATGAAAAATCTGGGCAAGAAGGTCCAGGGATTCAGTGGAGAAGCGCTGGCCTGTATGCAAGCCTATCATTGGCCGGGAAACGTCCGTGAATTGCAAAATGAGGTACAGTATATGCTGGTCATGGGAAACACGGAGCGTCTCGGTGCCGAGTTGTTGTCGCCACGGGTACTACGGGCGATGCCGGAAGACGAGGTGCCTGTGTTGCAGGACCTGGCCGATCTGCAAGGGACACTCAAGGATCGGGTTGCGGCCCTCGAGGCCTGTGTTTTGCGGGAAACACTGATCCGGAATCGCTGGAACAAGAGTCGTGCAGCCAGGGAACTGGGGTTGTCGAGAGTCGGTTTGCGCAGCAAACTGGAACGCTATGGTCTGGAGAAAACCAGCCAGATCACCGCCATTCCCAATCAGGCTGCAGGGTAAGCAGACGACAGTACCATGGGTGGTGACGGTATGAAATCCAGTCTTATCAACCAGGCCGGTGTTACTGAAACACTGGAATTGACTCCTTCGACGGAGAGTGTCTGGATAGAAGTCATCCATAAAATGGATTCGGTGTATGCCGACCTGGTGCGCTACCAGGTCGAACTGGAGCAGAAAAACAGTGCTTTGGAAGAGGCGCAGCAATTCATCGACAGTGTGCTTTCGGCCATGACCGATGTGCTGATTGTCTGCGATACCGAAGGGCGTATACAGCAGGTCAACAAGGCCCTCGAACACCTGACCGGCAAGCCGGCAGCGGCATTTCTGCTAAGCCCTTTAAGCGCGGTCTTCGTTGACGATGCCCGGTCACAGCTTGATGGTTTTTCTGAATTGCTGCGTCAGGGCTCACTGGTCGATTGCGAAGTCAGCATTCTCTGTGCCGATGGCACTGCTGTGCCATTGGCGGTGAACTGCTCATCGCGTTATGATCATGAAGGCGGACTGGTGGGTATGGTGCTGATCGGTCGACCTATCGGAGAATTGCGTCAGGCCTATGACGATCTCAATACGACATTGGTCAAACTCAAGCAGACCCAGCAGCGTTTAGTGCATTCTGAAAAGATTGCCTCACTGGGACGTTTGGTGGCAGGGGTGGCGCATGAGTTGAATAATCCGATCAGTTTTGTTTTTGGGAATATGCATGCACTCAAGCGCTATGGCGTACGGATTACCGGTTATTTACAGGCCATGGAGTCGATGGCTACCGATTCGCAGCGATTAACACAGTTGCGTGATCAATATCATATCGATCAAATCATGGCCGATATCGGGCCACTGATCGAAGGTACACTGGAAGGGGCCGAACGGGTTAGTGATATTGTCCAGGACCTGCGGCGTTATTCCGGTAACCAGCAGGAGGAAGCCGGGAGTTTTGATCTTCCCTCGGCCATCAGAAAGGCTGTCCGCTGGGTCATCAAGGCCTGTCGAATCAAACTACAGGTAGAGTATGCATTACCGGAGAATCTTGAAATTACTGCCAGAAAGGGTCAGATCCACCAGGTTCTGGTTAATCTGGTGCAAAACACCGTCGATGCCATGGCCGATATGCCGCAGCCTGTATTGAAATTGTGTTGTCAATCAACCTCGGAGACCATCAGGATTCAGGTCATCGATCAGGGGCCGGGTATTGTTGAGCAGGATCTGCCGCATATTTTTGACCCGTTCTTTACCAGTAAACCGGTGGGTCAGGGTACGGGTCTGGGTTTGTATATCAGCTATGGCCTGGCGCATGATCTTGGCGGTGATCTGACAGCAGAAAATCATCCACAGGGTGGTGCAGTCTTTACCCTGACATTGCCTGCGACCGTTGCTTCAGCTGCCGTAAACTTGACCAACCCTGACGATCGTGACGATGTCCGCTGACGGCCGACAACGGAATCTGTTATGGCTCCAGTCCGGAGGCTGTGGTGGTTGTTCGCTGTCTCTTTTTGGGGCCGAGTCACCAGATATTCTGACGGGATTGCAGGCAGCCGGTATTCATCTGTTGTCACATCCCGCTCTCAGTGAACACAGTGGGGCGGCGATCCATACCCTGTTACAGCAGATTGTCGATGGCGGGATTCATCTGGATCTGTTCTGTCTGGAGGGTTCGGTGATTCAGGGGCCGGCCGGTAGTGGCGGTTTTCACCGCATGTCCGGCAGTGGTCGACCCATGCGCGACTGGATCAGAGAGCTGGCAATGCTGGCCGATGAGGTGGTCGCAATTGGCAGTTGTGCAGCCTTTGGCGGTATTACCACCGCAGGTGGCAACCCCAGCGGGGCCTGTGGTCTGCAATATGCTGGTGACAAACCGGGTGGTTTGCTGGGTGTGGATTTTCTTAGTCGCTCAGGCCGGGCCGTGATCAATATTGCCGGTTGCCCGACCCATCCAAACTGGGTGCTCGAAACATTGTCACAACTTGCGCAAGGCGAATTGGGTGAGCATGAGCTAGATGAATTCCAGCGGCCACGCAGCTATACCGATCACCTGGTGCATCATGGCTGTCCGCGCAATGAGTTTTACGAATTCAAGGCCAGTGCTGAAAAACCCTCTGATTTAGGGTGTTTGATGGAGAATATGGGTTGTCGCGGGACCCTGGCCCATGCCGATTGCAATACCCGGCTGTGGAACGGTGAAGGCTCCTGTTTGCGTGGTGGTTTTGCCTGTATCAACGGTACAGCAGCCAATTTTGAGGAACCTGGGCACAGTTTTGCGGTAACACCGAAAATCGCGGGTATCCCGGTGGGTCTGCCGATCGATATGCCCAAGGCCTGGTTTATTGCCCTGGCTTCATTGTCAAAAGCGGCGACCCCGCGACGGTTGCGAAAAAATGCCCATGCCGATCATATCCTGGTAACACCGGGTGATAAAAACAGGGACAAGACGTGAGCCGGCGGATTATCGGTCCCTTCAATCGGGTCGAAGGTGATCTTGAAGTTCACCTTGAAATCAGCGCGCAACGTGTTCAGGAAGCCTGGGTGGTATCGCCACTCTATCGTGGCTTCGAACAGATCCTGCAGGGCAAAGACCCCATGGATGCACTGGTGTATGTGCCACGTATCTGTGGTATCTGTTCGGTCGCCCAGTCTGTGGCAGCGGCCAATGCACTGGCGATGGTACAGGGTCTGGAACGGCCGCTCAATGGTGAGCTGGCC
>CAZTLH010000348.1:0-3558 GCA_964614335.1 uncultured Gammaproteobacteria bacterium | reverse complement strand
ATAAATACCAGGCCGTGACGGCGCCTGCGACAGCCAGCCAGAATGGCGCACCAATAAAGCCTTCGAGGATAGCGGTAAAGATCAGACTCCATCCACTATGTCCTTCCAGACCCGTTCTGATTTCTTCCAGACTGTCGTTAGCCGCGGAAACCACCAGCGAAGAACCGAAATGCTGACCGAAAATCATCGGCTCAAAATAATACATACCG
Source organism: uncultured Gammaproteobacteria bacterium (assembly GCA_964614335.1). Taxonomy (GTDB): domain Bacteria; phylum Pseudomonadota; class Gammaproteobacteria; order Arenicellales; family DRJH01; genus DRJH01. The sequence goes on along the minus strand of CAZTLH010000348.1, from coordinate 3,349 downwards.
GCCAATACAGATGGTATAGCCAATAACACGAGTGGTACGGTCACGACCCAGGGTGATTCCTTGATGTGATCACGCACATGCTGCTCCATTCGTGGTTTACCGTGAAAAACCAGAAATATTAATCGAAAACTGTAGAAGGCCGTGACAAAAACTGCCGCCAGTACGCCCAGATAGACGATTCCGGCACCGGGCAGCTGTGATGCACGCACCGCTTCGATGATGACATCCTTGGAGAAAAAGCCGGCAAACGGAGGAATCCCGGCCAGCGCCAGCGAACCAATAATCATGGTCAAATAGGTGATCGGCATCCAGCGTTTGATGCCACCCATATTGCGCATATCCTGATCGTGATGCATGGCGATGATGACCGAACCTGCACCAAGAAATAACAGGGCTTTGAAAAATGCGTGGGTAGCCAGATGGAAGATACCGGCCGCATAAGCAGAAGCCCCCAATGCTACCGTCATATAACCCAGTTGGGACAATGTTGAGTAGGCAACAACCCGTTTGATGTCTGTTTGTACAATCGCCACCAGCGCCATGAAAAATGCCGTCGTGCCACCGACCCACAAGATCATGGTACGGGCCGCTTCAGTCAAGTCATAAATCGGCGACATCCGGGCCACCATAAAGATACCGGCCGTGACCATGGTTGCAGCATGGATCAATGCGGAAATGGGTGTCGGGCCTTCCATGGAATCCGGCAACCAGACATGCAGCGGCATTTGCGCGGATTTTGCCATGGCACCGATAAACAGTAATACACCAATAACACTCAACCAATGCCAGGGACTTCCGGCAAACAATTCAACTGTCAAATCCTGGGCCTGGCCGGCAGCGGAAAAAACAGCCTGATAATCGAGTGATCCAAAAATATGCAAGACCGCAGCAATACCGAGCAGAAAAGCCAGATCACCAACCCGATTGACAAGAAACGCCTTCAAATTGGCAAATACCGCAGAATCACGTTTGAACCAGAAACCAATCAACAAATAAGATACCAGTCCCACGGCCTCCCAACCGAAGAACAGTTGTAGGAAGTTGTTGGACATCACCAGGATCAACATGGAAAATGTGAACAAGGCAATATAACTGAAAAAGCGCTGATAGCCAGGATCTTCAGCCATATAGCCGATGGTGTAGATATGCACCATGAAGGACACGAAGGTTACAACCACCATCATGGTTGCCGTCAGCTGGTCGACCATAAACCCGACTTCAAATGGCACGCCGTTGCTGACGCCCCAGGTGTAAAGTGAAATATTATAGCTGTGTCCCGCCATGACATCCGCGTAAACATAGACCGACAGAACAAATGCCAGGGCCACGGCACCGATCGTAATACCATGTGCACCCACACGACCAATGACTTTTCCGGCCAGACCCGCCAGGATGGCTGCCACAAGACAAGCCATCGGAATTAATAATAAAATGCTCTGCATTGCCATGATCAGCCCTTCAAATCACTTACGTCATCGACATTAATGGAGCCTCTGTTGCGAAACAGCACAATCAGTATGGCAAGACCAACCGCTGCTTCTGCAGCCGCGACAGCCAGCACAAACAGCACAAACACCTGACCGTCGAGTTGGCCGAGAAAATGAGAGAAGGCAACAAAATTCATATTCACTGCCAACAACAGCAACTCCAGTGCCATCAATAAAACAACCAGATTTTTGCGGTTGAGGAAAATACCAACCACACTGATGGCAAACAGAATGGCCCCCAGTGATAAATAATAATTGAGTGAAATCACGACGCGCTTTGCTCCCCGGTAGTCTGCTCAGATTCGTCTGCTACTGTCGTAGTCCCCGCCGTCAGATCAAGTGGCTCGGATGCCATTTTTACCACCCGCATCCGCTCTGATTTGGTGGTTCGTATTTGTGCAGATGGATTCTGATAGTGTGACACTTTGCGACGTCTGAATGTCAGGGCTATGGAGCCAACAATCGCCACCAGCAACACGAACCCAACAATTTCGAATGGATAGATATAATGGGTATAAATCACCTTGCCGAGTTCCTGGGTGTTGCTGTATCCAGGGCCGTGTAGTTGTTCAGCAGCCAACTGCAAACCACTGTACTCCTTGCCTCTTAAGACCAAAATGATCTCTGCCACCATCAATACCGCAATCACCCCACCGAGTGGCAGATAGTTGGTAAAACCGGCACGTATCTTGGCCTGATTAATATCCAGCATCATGACTACAAACAAGAACAGCACCATCACGGCACCCACATAAACCAGCACCAGACTGATACCAAGGAACTCGGCCTCAAGGGTAATCCAGATACAGGCCGCACTGAAAAACGTCAATACCAGGGACAATACCGCTTTAACCGGATTGCGCATCGTCACCACCAGCACTGCTGAAAAAAGCATTACAGCACTGATCAGATAGACGATTACTTGTTCAAATGTCATTTAATACAACCTCACCTTGGTCTTCGGCAACGGGGGCATCTTGCAGCAGTTTCTTTTAGTCATATCAGTATCAACGATAGCGCGCATCGGCGGCTTTGGTTGCAGCAATCCGGGCTTCATAACGGTCGCCGATACTGAGCAGCTTTTCCTTGGTCATGATATTTTCACCACGAGCCTCAAAATGGTATTCATGAAGATCTGTTTCAACAATAGAATCGACTGGACAGACTTCTTCGCAAAATCCGCAATAGACACATTTGAACAAATCGATTTCATATCGTGTGGTGCGTCTTGTGCCATCCTCACGCTCGGCGGCATCGATGGTAATTGCCAATGCCGGGCAAACGACTTCACATAATTTGCAGGCAATACAGCGTTCTTCACCATTCGGATAACGACGCAATGCATGCAGCCCCCGAAATCGTGGTGATTTCGGTGTTTTCTGTTCTGGATACTGGACTGTAATCTTTGGCGCGAACAAATGTCGGCCGGTCACAGCCAGCCCCTGGATCATTTCCAGTAATAAAAAGGTCTTGAAAAAATGTCTGATTGCTTTTGCCATATCGGGATCTCCTTGTAACACCTAGCTCATGATCGACCCGAAAGGGGTAAAGAACTTCACCAGACCAATAACGACCACCCAAACCAGGGTCACTGGAATCAGAACTTTCCAGCCCAGGCGCATAATCTGGTCGTAACGATAGCGAGGGTAGGTCGCACGCAGCCAGAGGAAAAAGAACAGCACAAAACAGATTTTGACGAACAACCAGTGAATCCCATCACCCAGCAGCCAGCCAATGACCGGCACATCCAGCAACGCGGTTGGCAAATAGGCACCTACCGGTGAATACCAGCCACCGAGAAACATGATTGAGGTCAGGGCCGCGATCAGGATCATATTGGCATATTCAGCCATGAAAAAGAC
>CAZTLH010000347.1:0-3574 GCA_964614335.1 uncultured Gammaproteobacteria bacterium | reverse complement strand
ACAGGAAAGATAGATTGCCGAATGTTTAGTCAGAACTTATGGGACGGCGTACTAGGAGGCTGTCCGAGATTCAGACCCTCGATAGCCGGCTTGCCGCCCCGATCGCCACCTGCCCCAACGCCAGACCGCCGTCATTCATGGGCACTTGCTGCTGTGTCAATACCAACAGATTCTGCTCACGTAATAACCGGCTGGTTTGCTGCAGCAACAGACGATTCTGGAATACCCCGCCACTGAGTACCACCGTCCCGAGACGGTGAAGATCACAAAGTTGACTGGCCATCACGGTCACCGCCTTGGCGATACCCTGATGAAACCGGGCTGCAATCACACCGGGCTCAATGTCTGCGGCCAAATCCTGTAACAAGGCAGACCACATCGGTGTCCAGTCCAGGGTATCCGCGACCATCCTGCAGGCATAAGCATGCTGTTGCTGTGTAGCAAAGTGTGGTGTCGCCAGGGCCTCCAGTTCAATCGCCGCCTGGCCTTCATGACTCACCGTATCACGACAAACACCCACGGCGGCGGCCACAGCATCGAACAAACGACCGGCTGAGGAGGTCATAGGGCTGTTCAGACCCCGGTCGATCATGGTCTGCATGATTTTGAGTGGTTTGCTCTCCAGAAACTGCACCAGCTCCAGAGCCGGGTACTGTGCTGCGACCTTGCCCCAACCCAGGGAACTGACCAGTTGTGCATAGGTATTCCGCCACGGCTCCTGCATGGCTTTTGCCCCACCGGGCATGGCCACCTGCTGAAAATGCGCCAGACGTCTGCAGGAAACATAATTCACCAGCAGAAATTCTCCACCCCAAAGTGATTGATCATCACCAAAGCCCAGGCCATCGAGTGCTACACCCAGCACCTTGCCGGTATCCAGTGGCAGACCGTGTTCCGCCATACACGATGCAATATGGGCATGGTGGTGCTGTACCTCGAGTAATGGTACCGCATCCTGCCCAGCCAGACTTCGACCCAGTGCCGTTGAAAGATAGTCAGGATGTTTATCGACCACAATCAAATCCGCAGTGAATGCGAATAATCGCCGATATAAACCCAGCGTCTGCTGATACTGCCGAAAGGTGACCGAATTTTCGAGATTCCCCAGATGCTGGGACAAAATGGCACTACCCGATCGCAGCAAACCGATGCAGTTTTTTAACTCGCTGCCCATACCCAGAATATTGCCGGCTTTGGCAAAGCCCTCTGCCAATCCGATCGGTTGCGGGGCATAACCGCGAGCCCGACGAAAAAAACGGGGAACGCCATCAACCAGATACTGCACAGAATCATCCTGCCGATTGACGATATCCCGGTCGTGCAAAAGAAAATAATCGGCAATATTTCGCAACCGGCTTCTGGCCTCCTGATTGCTGATGGCCTGAGGCTCATCACTCCGATTGCCCGAAGTCAAGACAATCGGGTCCGTCATATCCTGCATCAAGAGGGCATGTAATGGTGTATACGGCAGCATAAAACCCAGCGTGTTCTGACCGGGGTTGAGCGCTGCCGCCAGTCCTTCACCACCGGCATCAAGGACCACGATCGGTGCGGCGCGGTGTTGTAGCAGACTGGCCTCCGCCTTGCTTACAGCAGCAAATCGTCTCACCATGGCGATATCTGCCGCCATCAGGGCAAAGGCTTTGCGATACCGCTGCTTGCGTTGGCGCAAGCGTTTGACCGCCTGCTCGTTGCTGGCATCACAGGCCAGATGAATGCCGCCAATTCCCTTGATGGCCACAATCCGGCCGTCTTTTAATAACCGCGCCGCCCTGGCGACACTGTCCTCAGCTGCTGTACCTTGCCAGCGCTCGCCCTCGGCATTTTCCAGCCAGACCTGGGGCCCGCAATCAGTACAGGCATTGGGCTGGGCATGAAACCGCCGGTTGCCAGGGTCATCGTATTCGGCCTGACAGCGGGCACACAACGGAAAAACGGCCATACTGGTCTGTGCGCGATCATAGGGAATGGCCTTGATGATGGAGAGTCTGGGCCCACAATGTGTGCAATTAGCAAATGGATAGCGATGACGGCGGTCGTGTGGATCTGTGACCTCGGCCAAACATTGCGGGCAACTGGCCGCATCGGCAGCCACCCGGGTATGTACCGACCCTGTCTGGCTGGGGACAATCTGGAAATCCCCCGGTGCGGCCACATCCTCAGGCAGCACGGTGCGAATAATGTCCTCAAGCCGGGCCAATGGTGGTAATTCTCGCTGCAGACGCTGCACAAAGACTGTCAACGATTGGCTGTCACCCCAGGCCTGTATCAATACGCCCTCAGCATCATTCCAGACCTGGCCGCGAATATGGCACTCCTGTGCCAGCCGCCACACGGTGGGGCGAAAACCCACACCCTGTACCGTACCGGTGATCCGGATGGATTCCCCTTTCAATGCACCGTACAGACCATGCAGGGGTCGAAAGAACGGACGATATGCTGCACCGAAACCGGTTCGGTTTCACCCTGGCGGAGTGGTGCGTCGAGCAACGCCAGCTCCAGGGCTCCGGGTTGGCCATGGCGGTCACGGGGTGAGAAATTCCAGGTTGTCGGTGCAATGATCTGATAGTTCAATATTCGTCCGTTTCTGACTTTTAACCAATGGCCAAGACTGCCCCGGGCCGCCTCAATCATACCGAAACCCTGGGCCTGATCAGGCATCGGGGCATGCTGGCAGAAGGGCTCACGCGGTTGCAAGCGGCTCGACCAGTCTTCCATGGCCACGACCAGCTGGGCAATTTCCAGCAGCCGCGCTATCACCCGGTTGCGTACATTGCCACCACTTGTTGCCACCAGATCACGAATCAGCGGATGACCATTGACCAGCTGTCGGGCCAGCGCACCGACTTCCACAACCTGACCATCCAGACGTGGTGCCTTGCACCAGGTATACCCTTCCGCCTGGTCGGCCGATGGCAGGGTCACACCATCGAAGGGATGTTTCGGTTCACTTTGATAATGCATCCAGCTGTGACTGATATCTTCGCTGATTTGCGTCTGTTCCAGATCACCGGCCGTGCCATCCCAGGTGCCGGCTGGAAACAGGTTGCGGCCCTGCTCGCTGTAGACACCGTAACTCATAAAGTGATCCGTAGCATGACCCAGGTCAGACAGCGACAGAGCATCGGCAATCGCCAGAAAATGCCGGAAATCACTACTGACAGGGGATTTCGTCGCCGCCCAGTCTGCAAGCTCGGCAGCAGAACACAATGCCATGATCTGTTCCAGACGATCACCAAACAGGGTTTTTTCCAGAAACTGGCGAAAAGCGAATAAAAGAGTCTGAATACGGATTTTTTCCTGGCTCTCGATACCACGCGTCGTACCACCGGGTTGCAGGGCCAGGGTATGAGGCCATTTACCGGCCAACAGACCGAGGATATGCATAAAATCAGCCCGAGCCGGTAACATTTCATGTGAAGCCGTGCCTGTAATGGCCTTGAAACGGCTGGCGGCGGGGTCAAACCAGGGTTCCTTGCCATAAACTTCGCGAGCAAAATCCGGCATAAAAAATAAATAAAAATGTGACAGATGATCGGCTGCGTTCTCACAGGCGAGCACCAGATTACTGGCC
>CAZTLH010000346.1:0-3574 GCA_964614335.1 uncultured Gammaproteobacteria bacterium | reverse complement strand
ATACACTAACTCAACCCAACAGGGCTACCAGGGATGCGGCAATCAGTTATCTTTGATATTTTTCCATCACAATGCCTCCTATAGAAACGAAATTACCTGTACAGGATTGTACCGGCTTGTACACTACCTATCACTATTTATCACCCACCACTCTTTACCCCGGACGCAAAACAGAGAGGGCAGATATCACTGCTGATCATTCGTGGTGCTCCACTTTTTCCGGCATCACCCCCCTGGGAGCAAATCTTAATACCAAAGTGATAGTGAGTCCAATGATGAACACCCTCATCTGCAGCGCCCGACTACTGAGATCAGCCGGCGCCACCCAGTCGAACCATTGCGCACCGGTGTCACGGATGAAATCAAAGAATACCAGGGTAGCCGGTTCGGACATGACCCAGATAATATATACCAGAATCGTGCCAAACAGGACACCAAGATTATTGCCCGCCCCGCCCAAAATCACCATAACCCAGAGCAGAAAGGTGTGATGCAATGGGATAAAGCCGGACGGGTCAAATATTCTGGAGAAACTGACCAGGGCTGCACCACCGATTCCCATCAGCAAAGAACCCAGGACAAAAATCTGTAAACGCCGCCGGTTGACATTCTTGCCCATGGCCGCAGCGGCGATTTCGTTATCCCGGATGGCACGTATCATGCGCCCCCAGGGGGAATAATAAGCCCTTTGCAGCAATACATAGATTATAGCGATCAGCACCACCATCACGATCAGAAAAATACTGCGTGCGCCGACAAAACCAATTTCACCCGGGGTCGGAACTGGCCAGGGTAATGGTGAGACGGTTAATGTTCCATGGGTCAGCCAATCTGCATTTTTCAGGAACGCCTTGATGATTTCCGCAATACCCAGGGTCGCGATGGCCAGATAGTCACTGCGCAAACCCAGGCAAATACGGCCAACCCAGTAACCGATGCCGGCAGCTGCCAGCCCACCCATGAGCCAACCCAATGCCACCGGCAGACCCAGACCACCGATAAAACCAGACTGTTCTTCAATCATGTCCGCAGCCGGATTAATCGCCGCCAGAAATGCCACATAGGTCGCAATTGCGGCGATTGTCAGCAATACATTGCGCCAGCATCGGCCCACGCCCAGACGATGAACCTGGGTCAGCGCAGCAATACTGGCCAGACCCAGCAGCAAACGCCCACCCACTCCCAGTAATGCAGCTGCCCCGCTGGAGTGCCAGAACACCGGATTCACCGGATAGCTGAAGAGCATAGCCATATAGCCACCCAGAGCGATAAACCCCATGATGCCGGCATTAAACAGGCCGGCATAACCCCACTGAATATTCAATCCCAGGGCAATCACAATATAGCAGCTGGCCTCGACCAGCATTCTCACCGTATAGGCAGAACCCATACCGGCAAAAATCAGGATCACCAGCAGCACCAAGCCCGCAAAAAGCAGAAGCTGCCGCCGCTCCTTCACAGCACTTTACCCCGAAACAATCCGGTCGGTCGCCAGATCAACACCACCACCAGGATAAAAAATGGCACGGTCAATTTATATTCGGTCGGTACAAGCGCCAGTTTGGTCGGTATTTCAAATCCTTGCGGCAACCAGTCCGACACTGCACGTAATAACACAGACCAGTTGAACACTGCCAGCGTTTCCGCAAATCCCACCACATAGGCCCCGGCGATCGCACCAAAGGGATTGCCTACACCACCGACGATGGCGGCGGCGAAAATCGGTAACAACAGATTAAAACTCATATCCGGTTTCAGAGAAACATCCAGCGATAGCAGCACCCCGGCCGCCGCCGCCAGGGCCCCGGCGATCGCCCAGGTCATGGTCACCACGGTATCGGTATCGATCCCGGACACCCGTGCCAGGTCTGCATTATCCGACATGGCCCGCATCGCCTTGCCAAAACGACTACGGGTTAAAAAGAAATGCAACACCGTCACAACCAGGACAGAAAACACCACCAGCAGCAGCTGAGGTTCGGTAATAACCAGTTTGCGGGTAACCGTTTCAATGGGCAGCGCGATGCGAAAGATTTCCTTATGATCGGCAATATAGAAATTTCGGGAGGCCGTACCGGCGAATAAACGTACCAGACCCTGCAACATCAACGCCACACCGATAGAGGCCATGACCATTACGACCGGCTTGACTTCATTTTGGCGTAATTTACGGTAAAACAGACGATCCAGTGCAATCGCAAACAGGGCCGTCATCACCATGGCCAATGGCAACATGACAAAGCCGGTCGGCAAACCGAATACCGATCCGGCAGCAGGAAACAGCGCAGTCAATGCAAAGGCAAAAAATGCCCCGACCGTCATCAGATCACCGTGGGCAAAATGGGCAAAACGCAATATTGCGAATACCAGGGTCACACCGATTGCACCCATGGCGTACACCGAACCGATGGCGAAACCTGATACGATCACCTTGTTCAGAAAAAACACCAGTTCGTTCAAACAATCCTCCTGTTCACCGTCTTTAGCCTCCAAGAAAACTTTTTGCTACTTCCGGATCCTGCAATAATTGCTGACCACTGTCGGTGTAACGATTTTTGCCAGCAGCCAATATGAATCCGCGATCGGCGATGGCCAATGCCTGTCTGGCATTCTGCTCCACCATTAACACACTGACACCACCGGCATTGATACTGCGAATCTGCGCAAAGATCTCCTCCATAAACAACGGTGACAAACCGGCAGTAGGCTCGTCCAGCAGAATCAGATCGGGCTCCATCATCAGTGCCCGCGCTATGGCCACCATCTGCCGCTGCCCACCGGACAGTTCGCCGGCTGGCTGCTTGCGTTTGGCGGCCAATGGCGGGAAATCCTGATATGCTTTCTCCAGCATATAAGCATAGTTGTCACGGCGCAAATACGCGCCCATTTGCAGATTCTCTTCCACCGTCAAGCTTTCAAAGACATTCTTTTCCTGGGGCACAAAGGCCATCCCGAGTTTTACCAGGGTGTCCGGTGCGGCATTGGTGATGTCCGTGCCGTCAAGCTAAATCCTGCCGGTATGGACCTTCAATAAACCAAAAACGGCTTTAAGCAGTGTGGACTTGCCGGCGCCATTGGGTCCGGCGATGACACCAATTTCACCGCGTTGCAGTTCCAGGTCGACCCCCTTGAGTATCAGGGCACCCCCATAGCCGGCCTGTAGCGCGCGGACGTGTAACAAGATACTCATGAAACTTCGCCCGAAGTTTCGGAACCACCACCAAAATAGGCATTGACCACAGCCGGGTTTGCACGCACGGCTGCCATACTGTCCTCCATCATCACACGGCCTTCAGCCAGCACGATGACCGGATCACAAAGTCTGGCAATCAAGTCCATATCATGTTCGATCACAAAAAAGGTATAGCCCAACTCGGCGCGGAGTCGTTCAATATTGGTGGCCAGGTTTTTTAACAAACTGCGATTGACACCTGCCGCCACCTCATCGAGCAATACCATTTTGGCATCCACCATCATGGTCCTGCCCAGTTCCAGGAGTTTTTTCTGGCCACCGGAGAGATTACCTGCCAATTCATTTTTAACCTGATCAAGACCCAGGAAATCGATAACATCC
>CAZTLH010000345.1:0-3589 GCA_964614335.1 uncultured Gammaproteobacteria bacterium | reverse complement strand
TTATAGTTGTTCGTTTTATTTTGTTTAATTGGATGATGTGTGTTTTGTGTTTTTGTTGCGTTTTTTTTGTCTCATCGGTGTTTTGTATTCGATAGGCGTTTTTGTCTCTTTGTCTTTTAGTGGTGTATTATGGACAGCTGCAATATAGGTAATGATAATCATGATTCTGGTTTCGATACCAGCGGTGTCGATAAAACGGGCCAGGGCTGGTTGTAACTGACGCCAGTTTCGGGTTTCCAGACCGGTTGCAAGACTGGCCACTTGTTGGCTGGCTACGCTAAGATCCAGACTTTGCCGCGGACGTATGATAGCGATTTCATGAACTCCATCCGGCAATTGCATCAGCTCGCGAAACTTTGATGCGAGCAAATAAACGCCGGAGCTGTCGATCTGGCCAGACACCGCCTTTAAAATACCACCCACCCGGAATAAATCATTGGCCATGGCGCCGTCAGCGCTTTGACCGACGAAGATCAGCTCATCGCCGACCGAAGTATTCAAACTGCGCGCCAGTCGACCCCCGATAACAACCTCGTTGGCTGTCTGTTCCTGTAACCAGTGACCCTTCAGGAGATAACGATGCAGGATGGTGACGGTTTTTTCGCTGACGATATCGATGCCATGGAGTTGCACACCGGCAGATGATTGACCGGCGGCCATCAAGCCGGTGGCATAAAGACGTGGGCTGGCATGAAAGCCGGCCAGCTGCAGACGCTTGAGCAAGGCTTGTGGTTGCTGGATCAGGGTATATAAATCGGGGTCTTCAAGATAACCTGGAGCATGGATCTGGATGTCGCCGGTGTTGGTTGCCACCGCATGTTTTTGACTGCCATAGACCATACCCTGCATCAAGGCCGCATAGACAATCATCACGAAACAGGCAAAGGCCATGGCCAGGGTTGTCACCAGACTGCGATGCCAGTTCCGTAGTAACTGCCGACAGGCGAGTTGTAGTATTTGCCTCATGGTGGGTTGGATTACCGTGCCTTGAGTCTGGACAGGGAGAAAAACTGCTCACCCAGTGGCAGATCGAATACCATTTTCTGATACAACAGCTCGGTAAACTCTCCCGGTTGATCGGCAGGTTCTACCCGCATCACCGTGGGTATCTGCCGGCCACTTATTGTTTTCACACCGCTGAAGGCAAAACGGCGCGCCACCATCATGCTTTCATCATAAAAGGTTTCACGCAGCGGGGTGAATTGGTCAGCCAGGACCTCCAATACCACCTTGCCCCAGACCACCGCGGCATCCGGTCTGGGTATCAACGTGAATTCGAGGACATCTTGCTGGCCACGCCGGCCCTCAAAACTCAATGTGGCAGTATAGTCCTCAGCCATTCTGGATTCTTTGACCAGATCATCATTGGTTAAATGACTACCCATCCAGGCCCCCATCATCATACCGCTGGTCAAACGTATGGTGCGATCTGTTTTTGGCAAGTAAGAGAAAATATGATTGCCAGACTTCAGTGTGGCCAGCCCTTTTTCACGTAGCGGCCGCAAGATTCTGACCAGGGATTTTTCCTTTCCCAGCGACCAGCCCTCCATCTGCATCGAGCGGTGGTAATGTCGGGTCTTGATCTGCATGGTCATGATGACATGTGACGACTTTCCACGCCACAGATCATCGACCGTGGTGAGCACCTGATTGACCCATTGCTGATCATGTGTTTGAGGATTGGCAGTAGCTGCGAACACAGCAGGAAAGCTGGTGGCTAATAAAACGGCCATGACCCAAAACAACCTGCAAATAAATTGAGATTGCGGTGTTGTTACGGGCGTACTCAAGGCTGGCGAGGGAGCGGGAACCCCGAAATGGTTTGCAGTCTCATCATTTTCAGGCCTCGTGGAAAAGAACGTTAGCAAATTTATTTTCATCACGAAATCTCCATTGTGCTGCAATGACCATCGCAATCGGGTCAGTTAGCATTTTCTGACATCACCGGCACATCCCTGGGCCACTCCTCGTCTCAAATGATCGAAAAAATGGCCTCAAAAAGGCTTCCTCCCAGCTACGGTTCCTATTCTCGGACAGCCTCCTGTCAGGTCCTCAGGTCATGTGATGTTTAGATTACCAATAGTTCAGGACCAGCATAGTCAATATCCGGACTGTAGACACAGTAGTCTGATTATCATACTCCGAGCCGGTAGTCCTGCCAAATACCAGATAAACAAGTGGAATCATTCAAAGTGAGGTAGACTCATACTGTTTTACAGCCGTACTTCAATATTTATCCCAATTTCTGTTAATCCTCATGGTCCTTAGCGCCAGTATGCTATCCATATTATCCCTAAGTTCATGCCCTTCTGTTCATTCCCCCCTTACTTTGAATTGCGCCCTTCGGCAAACCACAGCGGCAGCTTGGGAAGTGCAGTCTAGCCTCCCCGGTATACTATTGTCTGCGCAGCTGTACAAACAGTATCGGGTACAGAAATTATCTATCCAGCGGACTAAGTACCGCATTCGCCCCCTTGTTCATCACATGGGTATAGATCTGTGTCGTCCGTACATCCTTGTGTCCCAGCAATTCTTGTACGGTACGAATGTCGTAACCATCCTCCAACAGATGTGTAGCAAAGCAGTGGCGCAATGTATGCGAGGTTGCCCGTTTGCTGATACCGGTATCCCTCACCGACTGCCTGATGGCCCGCTGCAGGTTCTTTTCATGATAGTGATGGCGTCTAACCTTTGACTGATCTCTCGGATCAAGGCATCGCTGCTTCGACGGAAAAACATATTGCCAGCCTGTCTCCTTGGCAGCGGCAGTGTATTTTCTGGCCAATGCATGCGGCAACCAGACCTCACCAAATCCCTCCTTCAGATCGAGCATATGGATATGCTTCGCCCTCTCGACCTGTCTTTGTAATGGGGAAATCAGCATTGAGGGAAGTATGGTTACCCGATCCTTGTCACCCTTGCCGGATCTGACTATGATTTGCACGAGATCGAAATCAATATCATGAATCCGCAATCGCAAAGCCTCCATCAACCGCAAGCCGGATCCATACATCAAGTACGCAATCAGTTTTGGTAATCCTGACATAGTGCTCAAAAGCAGATGTGTCTCATTACGAGACAATACCACCGGCAACCGTACTGGCCGCTTTGCCCTGACAATATCATCCATCCAGGGCAGATCGATATCCAGTACGTTACGATAGAGAAACAACAAGGCAGACAACGCTTGATTCTGTGTAGAAGAGGCCACATCACGTGCATTTGCCAACCAGCTCAGAAATTCAGTGATCTCATGAGCCCCCATCTCATTGGGATGACGTTTGCTGTGGAACAAGATAAATCTCTTGATCCACTGGATGTACGCTTCTTCCGTGCGTAGACTGTAGTGACGCAAGCGCAGTTCAGAACGAACCTGATCGAGCAATCGCGGTTTTGCCATAGCAACCTCCATGTCGCCTATACAGCATTGAAATATCCCCAGATAAAGCATAACATCATGATTCTGCAGTATTCAAGTAAATACAGGACCGAAATGTCCACTGTTCTTAGGACATTTGGGTCCACTACTTAATAGTTGAACGAAGCCGCTACGCGGCAGACCCCTCCCGTTACTTGATTGCAAGTATAA
>CAZTLH010000344.1:0-3590 GCA_964614335.1 uncultured Gammaproteobacteria bacterium | reverse complement strand
GCCATACTGTGTTTCGTATTATTACTTGAGTGCTTCCTTGTCAAATCTCGAAGCATTTTTCCACAATTGCTTTTTTACAACAGACACCACGATTTTACCAAGAACTGTAGCATCCTGCTGATAGAGAATTCGTTTCGGGAATCGCCACTTGTCGAGAGTGAGGCTCTCGGTGATTTTTAGTGTTTGTTGGTGTGTTCTGGATTCACGGCATAATTTTATTTGCTGGGGCAATTCCTGATTGGCATCAAGGAGCCGGTATTCATCCCGGCAACCGAATGTATTGGGGGGCGACTGTATAATGAATCCGGGTTTGGCACTCCGGCTTTTCCATAATTCCAGCGGACCTGCATGGACAGGGTTCAACATATTCAGCAAATCGTCAATATGCATGTCCATCGATCCCAGTTGTTTGTTTATTGCTGCCTTGCTCACTGCATCCAGACCAAATAACGGGTGAAAACGATAGTATTCATTCCGGCGTTGGTCTTTTCGAAGCTTTAACAGCAGACCCTGACCACTCATCTTTCCATTTAAAACCTTAAGTCGAACATCGATATCCTCCCCCTTCATATGGTAGTCGAGGCGTGTGAGATACGGTGTTGACTTGCCATCCAGTCCACCTTTGTGATCCTCGTTATCCTGAAGATTGTTCATGTCTATGGTCAAATCCAGGGTGGCGCCGGTTTTGCGTGGTATTGTGAGGAAATGCAGTCCTTGGTTATCAGCGGCGACTGTGAATGGTGATAACATTCCCCATAAAATACATATGAACAGGGAGCGTTTCAGGTCAAGGCTTGTCATCGGTCGGATTCCAGTATAATCGGCATAGTGCAGGCAGGATCAGTAGGTCAGCCAGCAATGCCACACCGACTGTTAGACTCAACAATCCACCAAAAACCTTTATCGGGACCAGTTCACCCATCAACAGTGTCGCGGTGCCGACACTCAGTGAAATACCGGTTAATATGACGCCAGGTCCTACCGTGGCAAGACTGGTCCGTAATGCCATTTCTCCCGATTTACCCGCTAGCACATTGGTTTGATATGTCAGTAGAAAAAAAAGCGTGTCATCCACAATAATGCCTGCTGCCACTGTTGTAAACATAAATGCAGCAGAAGGCAGTTGACCCGAGAATGCGACACAGAAGAAACCGGTTATACCCAGCACGATAATCATCGGCGCAGCATTTGGGAGTATCGAAATCAGAAAGGGTCGCCAGCCACGATAAATCAACAACATCAATAACAGGATTGTTGATGCCGATAACAACAAACTGGTCATGAGGCTTTTGGTCATTGCTACATCATGGCGTGACCACAGACTGGACATTCCGGTGATCGTGACTTTTGCTTCGGGGCCGGACACCGTTTCAATGGTTCTGCGCAGATCAGCTATGAGTGTAACGGCCCCTTCGGCATATTTCGGATTATAGAACACGGTGAATCTGAGCTGATAGGAACCGGCTTTTCTGTGTATATAAGATGTCCCTGCGGCTGATGTCAGTGATTCAATCAAGGCGTCGGCGACTTTGGGTCGTGGCCTGCCATCTGGGCACAACTTCTTTTTATCCGGATCGAGACAAAACGAATCCACAAGGTCAGAAATCCCCAGGATCTGGCTTCTTTTCAAGGGGTGACCTTCAGCCCTGGTATTGTGATGGATTGCAGCTTCAATCCTGCGGGACAGGGTAATTAATGCTGGACCATCGACTGCATCGTGATTTGGCAACTGAACAACGGCTTCGAATGGAATATAGCCAGGGAAACGTGATTCCGTATAGTCAAGCGCCTGTCGAATCTCACTACCGGGCATGAAATAACCATGAATATTGGTGCCAACCTTCAGAAAAGTGATCCCGAACAAGCCGATGATGACCGCAATCGACGTTAAGCTGATCACCAGTCGTGGACGATTCCAGGCCCAAATCGGTAATTTCAGCATCAACGGGATAAATGATCCAAATTTCGGCGCCGTAACTGGTGCCTTGTCGAAGACACTGACAACCGCCGGTAACAGGGTGAAAGAACAGAACAGTGCCGCGATCACGCCTGCGGATGCAAAGATACCAAAATTTCTGATACCCAGATTACTGCTGATGGAAAAAGATAATAATGCAATGGTGGTGGTCGCAATTGCGAATCCAATGGGTTTGGCCACATGTTCAAATGTTTTGTACAAGGCGTTTTGTCTATTGTGTCGGGTACGTTCTACCACATAGGCACTGAGAATGTGGATATTGATGGTTGTGCCGATCACCATGACGATGGTGGACATATTGCCGGTGATGTAATTATACGAATTTCCAAAACCGATAAATGCGGCGATTAGCCAGATTTCTGCCTGCAGCAAAGGAAGATACATTAACAAAACAAGACGTAATCTACGTGCTACGAGCCAACATATTCCTATGATAATCAGGTTTACCAACGGAAAATTGACTGTCATCGCAGTTTCCAGTGAATCTCGTAGCGTGCTCAGTAATATCGGTACCCCAATGATCTCACTATGCCACTTTTTGGCCGCCTTTGTCTGCTGCCACGTAGTCTTCACAAACTGGATAAATCGGGCACGATCCGAGTCACTGATACTGCCTGCAGGCATGGGTATGAAGAGGGCCATATCCCAGGAAGCATCATCAAAACGCAACATTCGTTCTGCCACAGGATCCAGTTTTAAACGTTTGAGAAATGCCTGGATGGCTGACATACTGATTTCCTTGTTGAGTTTAAGGCCGTCCGGAGCATGTGGCAGGCGGCCGGCCCACAGGACTTCAATTCCACTGTAACGAAGTTCCAGATCGAGAATGAAACTGCCTATACTGGAAAAGATGCGTTTGTCCAGCGGCCCAGTTCCACTGACAACCAGCTGGATAAATTCGTCCGAGCCAAATCCTTGTTTAAAATCTCCAAGGACGGCCATTTCATGGGTCGATTTACCAATAATATTGCCGATTGTATTGTCAAATAGTCGTTGGCTGACACGCTGCCAGGCAGACTCATGGTAGGGGTTTGTCTCCAGCGCGGGCAACAGACTGGACACCAGAATGAAGACGGCGACAACTGACGTTATCAGGTGCATGAGTATGGTGACCCATGGATGTCGCAGGCTGATACGTAAAAGATTCATTGTTGTTGTATTTGGCTACGGTGCAACAGGTGTCATGAACTTGTGAATTATAATCGATAGCATTGCAGTCAGGCAGGCGGACAGGTTTAAGCAGGGCAGATCGATGGCCGTAAAGATCGCTCGGGGCGGTTATCTGTGTTAGTCACTTGATTGTACATTCGGGTTGAATTCAAACCGGATTGTTTGGATTTCATTGTTCTCAAGATTTTGTTTGGTCTTTTTCTGCAACAAAATTCACACCAGCATCAATAGTAGCACAATGTAGTCTGACGAATCCTGCAATCAGTTCATCCAGCAGCAGCTCGAGCCAGCATTATGAACTGCAGGATGTTTCGGCTGATATTGAGTCAGTTCGCCCAATGGCCATCAAACCAACCAGACGGGAAATTCTGAGTTCACGGGCGCCACGGTTCATCCTGCCTCGCCGGGTTTCGTATCGCGTCGTGCTAGCGCCGTCCGTAGA
>CAZTLH010000343.1:0-3598 GCA_964614335.1 uncultured Gammaproteobacteria bacterium | reverse complement strand
TCTAGGAGCCTGTCCGAGAATAGGAAGCCTACTGCAGAAAAGCTGACTTTGGCCCGATTTTCCTCTGATCTTCGTTAAATAGAACAACTATTTGCCTCAAATCATAGAAAAATCGGTCTCAAATCTGCTTTCCTTCGTGACGGCTCCTATTCTCGGACAGGCTCCTAGGTAACAAATGACGATACGATAGCATCGACCTGAACAAAACGTTACCAGATCCAGAGTAATTGAGTGTTCCTGAAATGACTTAACCTTGCTTGGACTTGATCAGGGCAATC
Source organism: uncultured Gammaproteobacteria bacterium (assembly GCA_964614335.1). Classification (GTDB taxonomy): domain Bacteria; phylum Pseudomonadota; class Gammaproteobacteria; order Arenicellales; family DRJH01; genus DRJH01. The sequence continues at coordinate 3,320 of CAZTLH010000343.1, read as the reverse complement.
AGTGCATCGACATCATCGGTAGAGAGGATTTTTCCCCATTTTGGCATAATCTTTTTGCCATTCATGATGATTTCACGCAGCACTTTTTCATCCTTATCCATATCCTTAAAGGCCGGCCCGAGCTTCTTTTTATCATAAGCATGACAAGCCTTGCACTTCTTCTTGAACACAGCTTCGCCATCAACGGCCGCCATTGTGGACTGAGCAGTAAAAACCAGACCGGATGCTGCCATAATCATCAATACAGTTTTTTCATTTGAGATTCCTCATTGTGGTTGAATACACGATTACACTTATTATGGGTAACAAACAGAATTAATAGCCGTGAATTTGATCACATTGGCTGCATTTGTACCTGATTTTTCTCCACCTTGGTCTCAGAATTCGTGACCGGTGCTTTTGAATGTCTTGCGTCAGCCTCGGTCTGATGCAACTGCAAACCACGTTGCTTCGCCCGTCTTCCTTTCCATAATCGCAATTTTGTCAAACGATAACGCTGGGCCTTGGCTTTTTCGTCACCGAGCACATACCAGGCTGCACCCCAGCCATCGTCTACACAACCGGGTTGCTGAAACATCGGTGGCGCCACACCGACTTCTCGCCATTGCTCCATTTTGCAGACCCAGCTGTCCGGTTCTGTCCGGCTCATTTGACCAAAATGATCAGCCAGAACCTGCTGTGTCATGGACAACAACATCGGTGGTCGCGTTCCGTCTTCCGCAGCCAGCATCAATACCGCATAAAAACCAAATATCCTCGAAGGTCGATAACGCCAGGGCAGGAAGTTCAGCAGCGGGTGACGTATCGGCACGCGAATGCCTTCAATATTGACAAAGGCCTGGTACAAGCGCAACCGACTATGGGAAAAACCGGCACCGGCTACAGGTGCCGGTGTCTGCGTTTCAGTACCGGGCTGTTCTTGCCCCGTCACTCCAGCCCCGCCAGATAATCGGCAATCTTTTGCAGATCTTCTGCTGTCAAATTCTTGATCACGTCACGCATCACCGAGTGACTGGCTCGCGAACCTGATTTGAATGCCTCGATTTGTGCCAGTATATATTCTGGATGCTGTGACGAAAGTGCCGGAAAGACACCCTGACCTTTGCCGGTTAGACCGTGACAACGCGCGCAATTGGCACGGTACAAGGTCTGACCCTGCTCCTGTGTAGCACGCTCCTGCAGGCTCAGAACCTTTGCCACCGGGTTTGTGGCATGACGTTTTTGCTGCCGATAGAATGCTGCCAGGTCGGCCATGTCCTGCTCCGACAATGCCGCCACCATACCTTGCATCATTCCGTTCTTGCGCTTACCTGTTTTATAAGCCTTTAGCTGTAAGAAGATATAGTTGGGATCAAGACCGGCAATACTCGGAAACATTCCGGCCGGGCTGTTACCGTCGCCACCATGACAACCGGCACAATTTTCAGACTTGGCTTTGCCAGCCTTGGCATCACCCTGTTCAGCCTTGGTTTTCTTCGCACCCCAGGTTGACGGTACTGACAGATTATGGGTCAGATTTTTATGACATTGCACACAGGTCAGACCATCAGTCTGTTCTTTCTGGTGCGCCGGGATATCTGCCCTGTACAGACCCACTGAACCTTCAAACAATTTCTGATGTTCAGGATCCAGATGGCATTCACGACAACGTCGGCTGTCCGTTTTAATAAACCTGGCACGCTCCATTACCGATAGTTTCGGTGTCAGGACATTGTCGTAATACTCCCGATCCCGTAATGCGAGCTGTACATTCTTCCAGGATTGTGGGGCCAGATACATAAAATTGAACCAATCCATCACCGAATGTGGATCATCATGACAGTTGACACAACCTGGCCGTAACGGGTTCTTGCTGCTACCCATGGCGGAAAGCTTGTACTCTTCATATTGCACCGGATGACATTCCGCACAACCGATGGTAACTCCAAATGGCTTTTTCTTGTTACCTTTTGGATTGAAGGCATAACTTGACTCATCGTACCAGGTCTCATGACAGGCACTACAGGTTCCGGGGGTCTGGAAAACCGAATGCACACCAGGTACAGGCATTAAACCGACTTTACCCAGAAGTACCACAGCGAGCAGGACGATAACCGCTGCGGCACCGGCGCCAATGATTATCTTGCGCTTATTGGTCATGACTGACTCCCTTCCTGAGTAGCCTGTTTATCCAGCAGAGCCAACATCTTGGCCTCATCAACTTGAACTGCGCCGTATTTGTCACCAGCCTGTGCCTGGTTCAGTGTGACGGCCGTAGCCAGTGCCCCACCACCTCCTAGCGGATCGAAGACCGGAAATATCAGATCCATGGGATGCACACCCATATCTGTCCACCACAAATTATGATTGATATCCTGATCAGATGAAATAGCCTCACCTTCATGTTTCGGGCCCGCCTTGCCACTGGCCACACCACCAATACTCCAGTGACCGCCATCGCGGTGCATGGTAACCACTTCAGGACCTACCGTTTGGGTCAGCAATACTTTTGTGACCAGAAACCCAATTTTCGAAGTTACCCGTACAAGATCACCGTCTTTAAAACCCAGTTCTCTCGCCGTTTCGAAATTAACCTTCAGATGATTGGCCAAAGAAGTTTCCATCAATACTTTATTGTTGGCAGAAGCTGTATCAGCTAAATAATCTGACGCATGCACCAGCAGCGTCAGCTCCTTGTCCTTGCGTTTGGTATCTTCGGCCTCAACCCAATCCGGGAATACCGAAAATTCCATATGTGCAGGTTTGCCATACTCGGCGAAAATTTCTTCATCGTGCTCGTCAACAATACGCCGCTTTTCAGGATGCAGATAGCCGTAGATTGGCCATACACCACTGTGTTCCGCCATCAACTCCCAGCCACCGTCTTTCTTCAGACCCGGTATGCCTTCCAGTTGTTGTCCCATCCAGCTGCGGGTATCGGCAAATTTCCAGTATTTCGTTTGTTCCGGGTTGCCTATTGTCTGGATGATATCCAGCAATATCTGACGTAGTTCCCTGGATTCTCCAGGGGTTTCCACGACCTGTTGTCGTAGCCCCACCCATGGTAATAAACTGCCCTCACTCTGCACGGGCTCGTTACGTTCCAGCCAGTGCGCCTCAGGCAGCACAATATCGGCAAGTTCAGCCGTTTCGTTCTTGAATGTCCCGATCGCGACCAACAAACCCACCTTGCTTTCATCTGCAAGTGTCTGGCGCCACAGTGCTGAGCCCGGCGCATCAAATGCCGGGTTGCAGTTGTACGCTATCATTACACTGGTATCATAGACTTTACCAACATCGAGCGGAAACCGTGATGGAAATTGTACTGGATTAACCAAAAT
>CAZTLH010000342.1:0-3611 GCA_964614335.1 uncultured Gammaproteobacteria bacterium | reverse complement strand
TAGCTAGGAACACAACACCCCCACGGCCCGGGCCGTGGCAGTCGGGATGGATAGCCATACGAACAATTCGGCGTGAGGTCAGTGTTGGGGCAATCGGCAAGCCCAGGTGATTGGTCAAAGCCTGTTGTAATAAATGCCCGTGTGGCCGGCGCCGGCCCTTGGCAATTTCTTTGCTCAAAGCCGGAGATTCAGCTGCTTCTACGGCTACCAGTGCTACACCGATGAGTTGGCTGCGATCATGTGCCAAATAGACCAATAGATCAGGAGTGTCCAGTAAATAACGCAGGTCCTTCGGACGGGTCCTGTAGTGCGCAGAAACGAGCAGGCCAAATAATTGGTGCAAGAGCATGTTATTTTTCAACAATTGTTGGCGTTGGCATAAAGTAATTTTTATTTTGGACGGGTCGGCAGCAACTGGGAGTTCGATGGCACCAGGTTCGGCATTGAGTAGTAACAGTCGAAAAATCAGCGCTTCCAGCGGGTCGTCTTCGGCCCATCGAATGGGTGTTCGCAGTTGGACTTTGCGTATGCCTCGGCAATACTTTTGGATATTTTGCTCGAAGCGTAATGAAAATCCCTGACCACTGCCCTCGTAGCCGTGTATCGTAGTCGCAAAGGCGATACGCGAATAATGTCGCAGCCAACTCGTTAATACAGTCACCGGAATCATGGCTGCCTCATCAACCAGCAACAGCTCAGTGGCAGGCAGGTCGCACGAAATACGGTCCGGTGTCATAAATTGCAGGGTTTGATCTCCGAGATTTAGCGTTTTCCCCTCGATGATGGCGTTCGGTAACCGCGCATTTGCATGGTAAAAAAGAGATTTTACGGCACTGAAATGATTGGCGGTGACGACAATATTGTTGATGCCTAGTTGCAATAGACGAGCTGCAGCCAGCCCCATAGCAGCTGATTTACCCCGGCCCCGGTTTGATACCAGCAAAGCGGGCTTTTTGCGTTGGCCCTGCACTACACGGCAGACGGTATCGATGGCCAGTTGTTGATCATCGGTGTGTGCTACGGCAGGGTCGACAACCGAAGACCCGATTGGGGGAACTTGCAATCGTGAGCCTATGGAATCCTTGGATTGACCTTGTGGCCAGATGGTAACTCCAGCGGATATTAATGTAGCCCCGATATGTTGCAGAAAGATTCCAGGCGTGGCCGTACTCCCTTGAGAATTTGGCTTGGGCGTTTTTTGTGCCCAGTCGTTCAGAGGCGGGATTAACAGTAAAAACAAGCCTCCGGCCCGTAGCGTACCGCTGCATGCTCCGAGTGCATCCGGATTAAAACCCTCCAAGGCATCAAATACCAGCAAGTCGCATTCTGTTCCCAGAATTTTCTGAAACCCCCCTGGCTTGATCGTAGCTTGTGGGATTGACTGGTTGCTGATCCAGTATGGTGCAGAGACCTTCAGGGCATTCGAGATTTGCCGTGCTTTATTGATGGCCCAGGCTGATTCACCGGCAAGCACCAGCAGAGCGCGGTGCTGAGTCTTGATGGCTGTCCTGATAAGTTGTTCGACTGTGCCCGAAAGATCGGTGGTCTCATTTTGACTGGCCATGAACAGTTTATTTCAGCTCGAAGTCAGCGCTTTTTTGGTGGCATTGAGATCGAAAAAGTAATGACAAATTTCCTGTTCTTGTTGTGCTGATTCGATATTGAGTACCGGGACGAGATTATTGTATCGATGCAGCCAGTCTTCCCGGCTATCGATATCATGTACCCTGAGGTCATATGCGTAGTCAGCCAGTAATTCATGGATATTATGTTCCATGTCCTCGCACAGACAACAGCCGTTGCGAGTGTAGAGGTGGAGTATGGGTTTGGCGGAATGCATGAGTCAGAATACTATAGGATCACACCCCGATGGGGCAATCTTTGCCAGTAACAACTTTGCCGGCGACCCACTAGGAGCCTGTCCGAGAATAGATAGCCTACTGTGGAAAAGCAGGCTTTGGCCGGATTTCCCCGTGATTTTCGTTAAATACAACGAGTATTCCATCCTTAGGTTCGTGAACGGCACATCCATGTGCCACTACTCGCCTCAAATCCACTTTCCCTCGCTACAACTCCTGTTCTCGGACAGCATCCTGAAACAATCGGTAATAAATTCTTGTGATGGGGTAAAGATTTTGTTGTAGGGATGTCCTGGCTACAACACGTCGGAATAAACGCGGGTATGCAGCAAGGTCATCACTTAGAACTTCCCGCCAGGATTAGGCAACACAGGATGTGTTGGTTGTTTTTGAGTGATTTTGGTATTTATGGCCATCGAGCGAGAAAACAGTCAACGAATCCTTGGCTAGCGGGAGCTTCGGGGCATCACTCGATGGCTTTGGTGTTACAGCTTGCAAGCTGATTGTACACATCAAAACCGGTTGCAATGACGGTATCAGATTGGCTGCCGTCGTAGTACATCAGTCAAAATTGGTTTGTGCGGCTGAATAACCGCCCAGTATAAGTCTGTCTAGCAAGCTTGATGGTCGGCACGACAAATAGCATGCAAGAGACTATTGTGCCGGCGCTTTCTTTTTTACAATCTCATCCTCGGGAATGTGCATGGCGGCGTCCTGGAAAGTGCCTTTTTCCGCATCCGGGTGACAGCTGCTGCAGTTGCCCCTGGACCTAACATTGGCCTGTTTCCAGACGCTGGCTCCAATATTATCGTGTTTGTGAATCCAGTAGCCGGTTTTTGTGATCTGCAGGGGGGTTTGGTCTGAGGGAATACTGCGATTGATTTTGTACGCGGCTTCCCGGTCGAGGGTTTTATCGGCCGCATGTGTGGTTAAAAATTGTCTGATTTCCTTGATAGTGTCCGGTTCAAGGGCCAGATCTTCCTCAAAATGATTGTCCTGGTTATCCAGTAATTTATTCCATGAGCGCGCAGGTAACAGTATTGGGCTGTACGCCATATGGCAATCGCCGCATTCACTGCGCCAGGTGGCATTGTCGGTAATAGCCTGTTTCGTAAATGGAATGTATGGACTTTGGGCTGTACGGTCATCGTAATGCTGTAGTAGATAACTGAATGAGGCAGCAGTAGCGGCGATCAGAAGCAGCGCGGTGAAACGGGCCGGTCTTGCAGGTTTGATGGAGGAATCGGCTTCTTTCACACCGGTAACCATCGATTTGGCCAGATTTTCCTTGTGCAAATAGCTTTCAACAACGACACCGAGTATGTGGACAACTATCAGCCAGACCATCAGTGAGGCTAACCCGTTGTGTATGTTGGCCACCAGAGAGCCAAATCTGATACCGGTCCAGTTGGCTAGCAGGCCATGGCCTTCATCACCACCGAGGCTCATCACACCGGACAGAATGATGATCGCCAGAAAAAACAGCATGCCATAGATTGCCCAGCTACCCGCAGGATTGTGGCCGGCAAAATGTGCCGGTCGCATGGCCAGTATCCCCTGTAGAAATTTTTTCACATCTGCTGTTGAATAGGCGAAATCACGAAAGCGGGCGTGTGGTCCACCAAAAACACCCCAAAAGAGCCGAAACAGGACCAGACCACCGATAAAATTTATAAACAACAACGAAACCACAACAATAAAGAGAACACCGTAAGACATACACAAACAAAAAAAAAAAAAACGAAACAGAGA
>CAZTLH010000341.1:0-3641 GCA_964614335.1 uncultured Gammaproteobacteria bacterium | reverse complement strand
CCATGGTGCAGCGAATATTGTCGAGATTGAACCCCGCACCGATGACTTCGACCTGTTTGTCTTTGGCCAGGCATTTTGGCAGACGCAATTGTCGTATTTTCGCAGGTTTCTGTTTGAGCTTTTGCTCGGTTATTGGAGAATTTTGCGTCCCTACAAGGGGCTTACTGGTCTGGCAATATTGCTGAAATTGCTTGATATAGGCCGTTTTGTACTTGTTGTCCGCATTGGCATATTTGCTGCAAAAAGACTGGATTTGCGCAGGGCTGGGGCCTGGTTGTGACAGTCCTTTTACCGCTGTCTGTGCTAGTGTACCATCTGTCCAGATCAAGGACAGCAGCGTAATCAGGAATGAACGTTGAAGATGGGTCATGGATTATTCCTCGCACGATTGGAGAATTGGACCTAGTCGTGTTGCCATTCCTGAGTTAGTAGGATTGTGGGTACAGTCCACCATCCCGGCTGCGGCACAACACGGCAATGAAATCGGCCAGCGGTGTGGTGTCGATATAACGGCTGCCGGTATCCAGATGCTGGTGGCCGAGACCGGTATTGGGCGCATCATTGGGTCCGGCGTCAGGGCCAGTGGGTCCACCGTTTCCCAGCGGTTACCCGGCCCTGAAGTCTGACCGGGTTCGAGTACGGGCGGTGTAGTGGTATTGCCGGGTCTGGGTCGTTGTAGACCCCTTAATCACTGCCTTTGCAGCAAGGCTGGCAGATGCCGGGAACAGGGTGATAGCAACTGCCGAAATAGATAAACAGCTGGTCAAAGTGCGCATATTAGTACCTCACACGTGCATATAATCCTGTAACTATGAGGGATTAAAAACCACCATACGCCGGTGTTATAATGATTGCAAGTGTGTTTGCTATCCGGCAGGAGCTCCCGCTAGCCAAGTATTCGCTGACTGTTTTCTCGCTCGATGGCCATAAATATCCAAAATCGCTCAAAAGCAGACACCGAATCCTTGCTCTTAAATTCTAGCGGGAGCTCCTTGCTATCCGGTGAAGGAATTCCAGTCAATCTCAACCGCTATGGGTCTGGGCATGTTTTGTCTTTGATTTTGGCTAGTTGTGAACTATCGAAGTGAGCAAAGTATTCCTCGAGCCGAGATTGACATGAATCCCTTGCCAGGCAACCGGACCCGGTGGTTCATCCAAATACAGGTTCTGTGCTACTGTAGTCGGGACGATCGCGCCATTGGCTCAATATTATTGACTGCTGATCTATCCTGGCAGCTGAGATCTGGTCTAGGAGGCTATCCGAGAATAGAGAGCCTACTGCGGAAAGGCGGGCTTTGGCCAGATTCTCCCCTGATTCTCGTTAAATACAACGAGTATTCGCCTCAAATCCGCTTTCCCTCGTTACGTCTCCTATTCTCGGACAGCCTCCTAGTTATCTGGTAAATCACAGAAAAATACCTCAATATCGATCCCAGGCAGAATAGCTTCATAAATTGGTTTTGACTCGCGAAACCGGTCAATAACGGCTAGAATGAGTTGAAAGATAAAAACCATGTTCAACAATGAAGTAAATAGCAGAGGAGGCACCAATGTCAGGAAAAAGGCGCGATTCTCGCCAGGTTGCATTGAGTGATTATTACAACGCCTCACAATATCGAACGGATACCTGGAACCGATTGAAAAGTGTGATACGCCGGTTACGCAGAGGCCGCGGCAAGGACACGAGTGTTACCGCTTGTCGGGAGTTACTGGATCTGCTTGAACCGGTCGAGCTGTACTGGGCCTTTCCGGGGAACAGTGTCTTTCAAGGTTTGTATGGTTTGCTCGATTCGGGGGATTACGCACGTTTGGCTACGCGGGTATCACAAATTGTCAATGCCTTGATGGGTGGTTTGTATCGACGCCAGCATTTGCAGCTTGAGCATCCGGATACACCAGAGGATGTCGATGAAGGCGAAGATCAGACGCGTTATCGGGATCGTCCACGTCATCGGCCTTATTTTGAGGTGCTTTTCGTAGATGACGTCAGTCCCGAACAGCGACGACAGCAAACCCTGGCTTTGGCTGATATGCGTCAGGGAGACGATGACTTCAGTTATGAGCCGGTGTTTGTGCCGAGTTTCGAAGATGGTTTAATCGCGGTATTGTTCAATCACAATATCCAGTCTGTAGTCATCCGTTATGGATTTCAGTTGCACTCATTGCATAGCCTGTCGGTGTTGACACGCTATCTGAAGCAGGCCCAGTGCGAGGATATCGAAGACCTGGAGCCCGAGGACTATGGCAGCACACTGGCCAGGATCATATCGCAAGTGCGCCCCGAACTGGATTTGTATCTGGTGACCGACCAGTCGGCCGAAGAGCTGGCCGGCAGTGTGGTCGATCATTGCCGGCGGGTGTTCTATCACAAAGAGGATATTCTGGAATTGCACCTGAATATCTTGAGTGGCATCGCTTCACGCTATCAAACACCGTTTTTTTCCGCCCTGCGCCAATACGCCAAACAACCGACCGGTGTCTTTCATGCGCTACCGATTTCCCGGGGCAAGTCGATTACCAAATCGAGCTGGATTCGGGACATGATCGATTTTTACGGCATGAATATCTTTCTGGCCGAAACTTCAGCCACCTCCGGTGGCCTGGATTCGTTGCTGGAACCCCATGGCCCGATTAAAAAAGCCCATGAGCTGGCCTCCAGAGCCTATGGTTCCAGGAGAACTTTTTTTGCCACCAATGGGACTTCAACCTGTAACAAAATCGTGGTCCAGGCTCTGGTCCGACCCGGCGATATTGTGCTGGTGGATCGCGATTGTCATAAATCTCACCATTACGGTATGGTACTGTCCGGTGCCCATGTGGTGTATCTGGATTCCTATCCGCTGAATCAATATTCCATGTATGGCGCGGTCCCCCTGCGTGAAATCAAGTGTCAGTTACTGGCCCTGAAAAAAGCCGGCAAACTGCAACGGGTCAAGATGCTGCTGCTGACCAATTGTACCTTTGACGGTATCGTCTATGATGTACAGCGGGTGATGGAAGAATGTCTGGCGATAAAACCGGATCTCGTTTTTCTGTGGGATGAGGCCTGGTTTGCTTTCGCCGGCTTTGGGCCGACTTATCGTCAGCGTACGGCCATGTATTCAGCGGCTGTCCTGCGTGAGCGTTATGCTTCGCGCAGCTATGAACGTGAATATGTGGCTTATCTCGACACCATGGCGGATATCACCGAAGAGGACCCTGTCTGGCTGGATCAGCGGTTGTTACCGGATCCTGAAAAAGTCCGGGTACGTGCCTATGCCACACAGTCAACCCACAAGACACTCACGGCATTGCGTCAGGGTTCGATGATCCATATTCATGATCAGGATTACAAGTCGCATGTGGAAGAGTCGTTTCATGAAGCCTTTATGACTCATACCTCGACTTCTCCAAATTACCAGATCCTGGCCTCGCTGGATATCGGCCGGCGCCAGGTTGAGCTGGAAGGATTTGAACTGGTGCAAAAACAGGTCGAAATGGCCATGTCACTACGCAGTCAGATCAATTCCCATCCATTGCTGAGAAAATATTTCCGGATCCTGAAGGTCGCAGACATGATCCCGGCTAGTTACCGAAAGTCCGGAATTGAAGGCTATTTTGAGCCGGGTAGAGGCTGGAACGATATCTGGGAAGCCTGGGAG
>CAZTLH010000340.1:0-3642 GCA_964614335.1 uncultured Gammaproteobacteria bacterium | reverse complement strand
ATACCACGCTTTGTACCCACTGTGGCGGGTGTGTGCCAGCCTGTCCAGGCGGTGTGTTGCGTCTGAGTGGATTTTCGCCACGACAATTTCTGAAAACCATAAACGCGATGCAGCAGGACAATACCCCGATTCACCTGCATTGCAGTCAATCAAAAGACACCCAGGGTGGCATCATTATTCCCTGTTTTAAACTTTTGGAAGCCAGATTACTGGCCGTTATACAGGCTGCCGGGATATGCAGGATATTTCTGCATGGCACTGATGGATGTCAAGACTGCGAGAATGGTGATGCACGGCAATTTCTGGACGACCAAAGGGACGTTTTGCAACAATGGTTTGCTGAAAAAGCCATTGCCCTGGAAGAAAACACGGTCACGCTTCAATCCTCCGTACAGACACGTTTACACCACGATGAGCCGGAACTGAGTCGAAGAAATTTTCTTCGTTTTGTCGGTACCGGTACTGCATCCAGGGTCTCGTCATGGTTCTTCCCCCAGCCGGATGAATCAGAAATCAACGCTGCCACGATGCCATTCTTTCAGAGCAGTTGCATACCACAAAAACCCGTTTTGTACCAACAACTACTGGCGGAAAAATTGCACCTGCTGCCGTGGCAGTCTGCTTCGGTATTGCCCTGGTCAAAACGCAATATATCAGAACATTGCAGCGGTTGTTTAACCTGTGGTGAACATTGTCCAACCGGTGCACTGCAATCAATTCACTCAAAGGGTGGGCAAGAGGTTAGTTTTGAGCCCCGCTTGTGCACTAACTGTGAGCTTTGCACCAAACTCTGTCCGGAAGATGCCATTGTTGCGCTGCAGGCCGGGGATATCACGACGGTACAGCAGGCGAGAAGTACATTGATCTTTCATAAAACCACAAACTGCAACAGTTGTGGCAGCGCGTTTATTGTGGACGATTCGTTGCAAACGACTTGTTCCGTTTGTCAAAACGAACAGGATCTGGATACCGAGTGGATGGCAATGCTGGAGGCATGAGTGTGAATAGACTGATGGTAAAAATCGGCGCGTCCATATTGGTCATTGTCATCGCGAACTGGGCGTATCAGTTCAGGCCATTGCCACCACAGAAACTCTATCAGGCGCGTTGTACAAGCTGCCATATTCTTCCGGATATGTGTAGCTTTTCTCCACAACACCGGGTTGCCGTCGTTCAGACCATGCTCATTCAGCAACAGGCAACAGATGTGATCAGCGAAAATGAAGCGAAAATAATCACCCGATATCTCAGTGAGCAGTTGGCATGTCAGTAAATCCCGTGACAGTGCAAAATACCGAATTGGAAGCAAAGGTGCTGCATTGTCTGCGAAGAATCACGGGTTCAGCCGATGGGTCCGATGTGGTCACAGCCCGTCAGGTGTTTACCGTGGTGGCGATCTCCGGTGTGGTCAGGGTGTTTCTTGATCCACAGCAGGTCCCGGAGAGTCAGATGGAAGACCTGGCCATGATCCTGACTCCGCTGGTCAAAGCAGTTTCTGGCGTGGAGCGGGTGATCGTAAAGCCGAGGCCGCAGTCCGTGTATCTGCATGACAAACTGCCCGGCATTGGACATGTGATTGCCATTCATAGCGGCAAAGGAGGGGTGGGTAAATCCACTGTGGCAGTCAATCTGGCTGTAGCACTGGCGCAAAGCGGTTTGCGTATCGGTTTGCTGGATGCGGATATCTATGGGCCATCCTGCCCAACTCTGCTCGGAATACAGGGGCGGGCGGAGTCTACAACGGATGGGCGGCAGATTTGTCCTCCACAAAAACATGGCGTAAAAGTCATGTCGCTGGGTCTGTTACTGCCACCGGGTGAAGCGCTGGTCTGGCGCGGGTCACTGGTGGAAACGGGTATGTCACAGCTTTTTTCTGATGTGGCCTGGGGAGAGCTGGATATGTTGCTGGTGGACTTGCCGCCCGGGACATCTGATGTGCATCTGGCGGTGGCTCGCCATGCGCCACTGGATGGTGTGCTGGCGGTGACTGCACCCGGTCAGGTCGCAGTCGATGATGTCAGAAGAGGGCTGGAAATGTACGCAGACATCAAGGTGCCCTGTCTGGGTCTGATTGAAAATATGGCTGGATTTACTTGTGGTCACTGTGGCGCAACAGGACCTCTTTTTGGCAACGATGGCGGAAAAGACCTGGCGCTGGAGACCGGAATTACGTTACTGGCAAGTCTGCCATTTGAGCCTGCGATCACGCTTCAGGGAGACGCGGGTGTACCCATTGTGATTGCAAATCCAGGGTCTTCCAGTGCGACCACATTTACCCAGCTGGCACTATGTTTGAAGACGCACTACCCGGCAATCGAGTGTCCGGTGAAAGCACAATGAAGCCTGGGAGGCTGTCCGAGAACAAAACACCGCACGCAGATCGAGCCGGACAGGAACCCTGGGACAACACTCCGCTACAGGCTGTTCCCGGTGTTGACGAGATTGTGCTTGTCGCCAGTGGTAAGGGTGGTGTTGGAAAATCCACAGTGACCGTCAACCTCGCTTGTTCACTGGCAGACCAGGGTTTGCAGGTTGGTGTGCTGGATGCGGATCTTTATGGGCCCTCCATCGCCCGTATGCTGGGTAGTGATGAAGGACTGGAATATGATCAGACAGGACGAACGATTCCATCACAGACACATGGCATCCATTCGGTCTCGGTTGCCAATCTGATGCCACCGGAAGCAGCACTGGTCTGGAAAGGCCCGTTGGTTGCACAAGCCTTGTTACAGATGTTTCGCGAGGTTGCCTGGCCTGCACTGGATATCCTGCTGGTTGATTTGCCACCTGGAACCGGTGATGTGCAATTGACCATTGTTGAGCAAATACCGGTGACCGGCGTGGTAATCGTCAGCACACCGCAACGTCTGGCTCTGGTCGATGCCGAACGTGGCATCGCCATGTTCCATGGTCTGGACATTCCGGTGTTCGGTCTGGTGGAAAACATGAGTCATTATATCTGCCCCTGTTGTGGTGAAGAACAAGCACTCTTTCCCAGACAGGGCGTGGAAGCACTGGCTAAACGTCGTTGTGTGCCGTATCTGGCAGCAATTCCACTGGACCCTGCCGCACAGCAAAATGCAGATCAGGGTACCCCTCTGGTCAGATCATTTCCTGAGGAGAAAGTCTCCATAATATTCAGTAGTATTGCCACGAAAGTTAAACAGGCAATTGATCTTGAGAAACGGGCCAGAATAATGCGTGATCAGCAACAGGGTCGGGTTGACCATGAGCAATTCTGGGAGGATCTGCTGGATTGATGAATTTGTGCAGAGCTGAATGTCTTCGAAAATGACATGAGTGTAAAAATAGTGACTGGAGGTGTAGATGAAAGCGATCAAGCTGTTCATAGAATGTGAACCGGGTATAGAAGATTGTCAGACCGGGCAGGGCTTGCTCGAAGCAGATGGCTTCGTCGTAGATCCGGATGATATGCAAAACCGTCAGGATATGGATATCGATAGCAAGATACTCATCTTTCGTGGCAGAGATCCATCTGCTTATAAAGACTGGCAGTCTGTGGAGCAGGTACATTGGGTTGTGGATGGTGATCTTGAGCGTACTGCCAGTTACCGTGATCAATGGCCTGATCTGACCTGGATTCCACGAATTGCAGTCTATCGACAGGAAACACTATATAGT
>CAZTLH010000339.1:0-3649 GCA_964614335.1 uncultured Gammaproteobacteria bacterium | reverse complement strand
GTCCATATGCATAGCAAGTTTAATACCAACTGACCAGGAGTCGTCGCCAGCCAGGAATTCACCAACTATTTTTTCTCTCGATGGCCATCAAGCCCAGGAACCAGCGGATCCTTGTTATCGAATTTTCAGCGGGAACTACAGCCAACTGACAGGAAACACGTTTTCAGACATGCCATAAATATTCATGAATAAACTCTCTACTACCACTCGTAAACAAGATTTATTACGTAGCTACCACAGTTTTGCGACCATACGAGGCAGTATCCGTCACCGCATTGCACTATATTTTGTACTGATCGGATCTCTGATCCTGTTCGTGGGTCTGCTTTTAACCAATATTTTCGGTATCCAAACCGTACGCGCCACCATCGGGAATAATTTTCAGGAACTGGCTGGTGTTGCTGCCCACAGAATTGAAGCCGCACTACTGGAAGAACATCGCCATCTCAAAGATCTGGTCCGGAGCCCGCAAACCCTGAATGCCCAGGAGATGGCGTTAACATTTTACCGGCATGTCAATCGGCAGTGGATTGAGCAGCACATCAAGACCCAGGAACAACTCTGGCAGGATGGATTTGTCGACATCGATTCGGAAGTACTGGACAGTGACCTGTCACGATATCTTCACTCGATTGCTGATTTCAGACAGGGGACTGTTGTTGGCATCGCCATCGCCGACAGCGAAGGGGCAGTACTGGCGGCCAGTTCGAGACCATCCAGGTATGACTTACGTGGTACGGCCTGGTGGCAAAAAGTACAAAAGAACAAGAATCTATTTGTCAGCGAAATACTGCAAACCGGTAGTGTTTTTCCGGTGCCAGCACAAGTCATTGAACTCGCGCTGCCCATTTCCAAGAACGATAAAATAATCGGCATGGCCTATATCGCATTGCGTGCTGCAGTATTTCGAAAAATATTCAGTGAATTTCATATTGGAACCACCGGTCATATCATGCTGGCCAGCGGCAAAGGTGATCCGCTGATTTGTAAATTCATTCCACTGGGTGCACATCGCTTCAACGCCGCATTGACAAAAATGTTGGTCTCACCAAAACCCGGCTGGAAGATTGCCAAAGATGACGGTCATGGTGGAACCGACTCCATCATTGCTTATGCCCCGGTACAAATTGCACAAACCCTGGGCATTACTGCCGAAAGCGCACCGCAATGGCATACCCTCGTAACACAGGACCCCAGGGAGACCTATGCCAGATTGCGGACATTATTGTGGAAAGTCGGCTGGCTGGGAACCCTGTTATTGCTGGTACTGGGTCCGATCGGTTTGCTTGCCGGCAAGCGGATTGTCAAACCCATTCTGTTATTACAACAAGGTGCCAGACGTATCGGCAGCGGCAATTTACAGCACAGAATCGTTGTTGACTCGGCAGATGAAATCGGCGAGCTGGCGAACGAATTCAATCGTATGGCGAGCAACATCCTGGGCACCCAGGAGGAACTGAAAAATTTTGCCGATGCCGTGGTACATGCGGGTGACGGCATCATCATGACTTCTCTGAAGGGGCAAATATTCTTTGTCAATCCTGCATTCGAAACACTGACCGGCTATTCCGCTGAAGAGCTCATTGGTGAAACTCCACGCAAGTGGAAAAGTGGTCTGAATCCAAAAACCGTCTATCAAGAAATGTGGGATGCGATTCTGCATGACCGTATCTGGGTCGGTGAAGTGATCAATAAAAGAAAGAACGGCACACTCTATACTGCCCAGATGACTGTCTCACCGGTTTTAAACACCGCAGGACAAACCATCAGCCTGCTGGGTGTGCAGCGTGATGTGACAGAAAAACGCGCAATGGAACAACAGTTAAAACGTCATCATGATGAGCTCGAACAACTGGTCGATGAACGCACCCAGGAAATAAAGCTCGCCAGAGACAAGCTGGAGAATATTCTAAAATCGGCAAATGATGTCATCATCACCCTGGATGCTGACAGTCATTATAAATTCATCAATGACAGAATCAGCATTTGGGGCTATCTACCCGATGACTTGCTCGGATTGCCATTTGATTGTTTGGTGGTCAAAGACACCGAAACCGACCCGGATGGGCCAGAGCAGACCCCCCTGAGTAGTCCAAATCAGATCGATTTACTGTTAAATACAAAAATCAACGAATTCTGTATACGCACCCAGGATGGCAGAATCAGGGAGGTTATGGCAACCGCATCCCGGCTGGAAGATGAAGAAACTCTTGTGATTGCACGTGATATGACGGAGACCAAATCCCTGCAAAGGCAAATTGCAAAATCGGAGCAACTGCGTGTTATCGGTGAAATGGCCACCATGGTGGCCCATGATTTTCGCAATCCATTGTCTACCATTAAAATGAATCTACAAATTCTGTCACAAAAAACCGATGTCAGAGCCGACGAAAAAGAACATTTTGAACTGGCTTTAGGTGAAGTGGATGTGCTGGAACATCTCCTGAGCTCAATACTGGAGTATGCCAAACCCAGCCAGGTCCGATTACAAGCGACCGATATCCATGATTCGCTGGCCCATGTCCTGCAACAAATTCAACAGGAGCTGGAAAATTCGCATATTCAATTATCACTTGACTTGCAGTCATCATTTTTCATGGTCAAGTGTGATGCCGAAAAAATTGCGCAGGTCTGGCGCAATCTTTTCATTAATGCTGTCCAGTCCATGCCTCGCGGCGGAATATTAAACATTGTCACTGAACAAATCTGGCAAAAAGACGATCCGGAAATACTGGTTCATATTTTAGACAATGGCTGCGGAATGTCAAAAAATGTACGAAAACGCCTCTTCGATCCTTTTTTCTCCATGCGCAGTGGTGGCACCGGTTTGGGGCTTGCTATCGTAAAAAAAATCATCGAAAGTCATCATGGCAGTATCGATGTCGTCAGCGAGCCAGATCGCGGTACGGAATTTCTGGTTGCCTTGCCATTAATTACAAATGAGCAGAAGTTAGCAGTGGTCGTCTGATCGCTACAGATTCAATAACACATAGCCAGGTTTGATATTCTGTGGTCAGGAAGTATAGCTGACACGGCGTCAGCCGAAACGGTCTTATTCTTCGGAACTTAACTCACTGAGTTCTCGAAGGATTAAATCGCCGTCTCCGATATTGACTTCCATCAGTCGCTTCAGTTGGCTAAAACCATCAATATCGATATGTTCCCAACAACAGCCGATACTGGATTCACCGACATAAACAACACGTACCTCCATATTAATAGTTAAGCCGTCGTCAGAACATAGACAAAGTTGCATGCGAGCACCCACCTGACATACACAGTTTGAAGATTGGCCCAACAACACGCCTTTTAATGAGATATCTTGCAGAGAGCACTGATAGTGGCCATACTCGTCCTGTAATTCAGCAGTACAAGCAAATTGAATCCGCTGAAACCTGCGTCGATTGTGTGACGATAATGAAGAAGTATTCATGACGATTTATTAACCCATGGATCGATGACCGATACGTACATCCTCTACCCTCAACAGTAATTTTGTCAAGTAGCCACGGAATCCAGTAGCAACGGAATCCATCCGGTGCTCCCGATAACCCTGGGTTTGCTGTCTATTTTTTTCGTCCGATGATCATAAATTAATCTGTTGATTTAGTGCCTGTTAGGGCAAATATAAAATCACATGCTATTGAAT
>CAZTLH010000338.1:0-3655 GCA_964614335.1 uncultured Gammaproteobacteria bacterium | reverse complement strand
GGACCCGGAAGAGCAGCCCGCCGTTGGTCAACCGGAAGGCAAAAGGGGGGGTAATGCTTCGGCATGGAGGATTGCACGACAACTGATTACCGTCTTGGTCCCCTACGATTATGTGGTCGCGCCATCGGGATCTTGTGCCGGTATGATTAAATGCCATTATCCCGAGCTGTTTTCTGACGATCTGGATGGTCTTCAGCAGGCCCATGAACTGGCGGCGAAAACCTATGAATTAACACAGTTTCTGGTGAATATCTGTGACTATCAGCTCCCATCTCAGCAATTACAGGCCACTGTGGCCTATCATGACAGTTGTTCGGGCGTCCGGGAAATGGGGGTGTTTGAACAACCTCGATCGTTGCTGGCGCGTATTGAAGGTCTTACCCTCACTACACCTGAACATGCCGATGATTGTTGTGGCTTTGGTGGTACATTTTGCGTCAAATATCCTGCAATTTCTGCTCGTCTGCTGGAAAATAAAATGACTGCCCTGACCGCTACCGGTGCCAACCTGATCAGTGGTGGTGATCTGGGTTGTTTGCTCAATATTGCTGGTGGTTTGCGGCGATCTGGCGACAAAACCAAAATCTATCATGTTGCCGAATTACTGGATGGCTGTACCGGGAAATCCGGTATTGGCGAGGACAAGGCATGAAATCGACCGCCAGAGATTTTAACCAAAAGGCCGAAAAAGCACTGCAAAATCCTGATTTGCGAAAGGCGCTGGCACAGGTTCGTGATGGCTTTGTGGTCAAGCGGGCCAAGGCCTTTGCGGCACTTCCCGAATTCGATGAACTCCGCAGCCTGGCTCATGAAATCAAACAGCATACATTACAACACCTGGATTTTTACCTGCAGCATTACGAACAGCAGGTGATCGCGGCCGGTGGTCAGGTACATTGGGCACAAACACCACAACAGGCCCGCGATATTGTAGTAAAGATCTGCCGTGACAGTGCCGCGAAACATGTGATCAAGGGCAAATCCATGGTCGCAGAAGAAATTGCCTTGAATGAAGCCCTGGAAGAGGCTGATTTCGACGTCATCGAAACGGATTTGGGTGAATACATCATTCAGCTTGCGAAAGAACCACCCAGTCATATCATTGCCCCGGCTGTACACAAGACACGCGAACAGGTCAATGAACTGTTTCGCAAACATCACAAAGCACACCAGGGAAAGCGAGATACTACGGTGGCCGGTCTGGTCAATGAGGCTCGTCAGGTCTTGCGCCAGGCTTTTCTCGAGGCGGATGTCGGCATCACCGGCGCAAATTTTCTGATCGCCGAAACCGGCGCCCATGTACTGGTAACCAATGAGGGCAATGGCGATCTTTGCAGTTCCTTGCCACGTGTTCACATCGTTACCGCCTCGATCGAGAAGGTAATCCCCAATCTTGACGACTTGAGTGTGTTGTTACGATTGCTGGCACGCAGTGCCACAGGCCAGCCCTTGTCGGTCTATACCACACTCTACAATGGCCCGGTCAGGACTGAGGATGGGGCCGGACCCGAGGAATACCATGTTGTGCTGGTTGATCATGGTCGTTCTACTGTGTTGGGGACGGAATTTCATGAAGCCCTGCGCTGCATTCGTTGCGGAGCTTGTCTAAACCATTGTCCGGTATATACAGCCATTGGTGGTCATGCCTATGGCTGGGTCTATCCGGGCCCCATCGGTTCGGTGCTGTCACCACTGATGCTGGGGATGGAGGAAGCGCACGATTTACCCCATGCCTGCACCTTGAATGGGCATTGTCAGCAGGTATGCCCGGTAGAGATTCCCTTGCCCTCATTATTGCGCCGCCTGCGTCAACACGGCTTCAGCGAACGTGTCGATAGTCGGCGTTCACGCTGGGCCGTTAGAATGTGGGCGATGCTGGCACAACACCCTTCGTGGTACCGATTCATTAATGATATCGGCGCCTGGATCATGGGCAAAGTTGCCCGGGACGGTGTGCTGCATCGTTGGCCGTTGGCAGGGGCCTGGACGCGGGCTCGGGATTTGCCGTCGCCACAGGGAAGCGGGTTTGTTTCCGCCTGGAAACGAGGAGATCGATCATGAGTCAACAAACATCACGCCAGGTGATTCTTGATCAAATCCGGCACTCTCTCGGTCGTGGCAAATTGCCTGAAGCCATGACGGCAGTCCTGGAATCACGATTACAAAACAGAAAATCCCATCTGCAAATGCAGCGAGGGCAGGGTACAGCAGCTGACATCTTTGCTCGCAATGCCAGGGCTGTTGGTGCGAGTGTGGAAAAGGTTGCCACCACCGACGACGTTCCCGCAGCCATAACAAGCTATCTCAAGACTCAGCAATGGTCGGCAAAAATCATCATCCCGGCTGCTGATCTAAAATGGCTGCCAGAGACGGATGGACTGGCCATCGAGCGGCGTATTGCCGGTCATGGCGATCAGGTCGTCGTGACCGGTGTATTGGCCGCCATTGCTGAAACCGGGACGGTGGTCATCACCGGAAGCAGGGATCGTCCCAGTTCATCGCTTTTCTTGCCAGAACATCATATCGTTGTGGTGCGAGAAGAACAGTTGCTGCATCAACAGGAAGAACTCTGGCCGTTGTTGCAAACGGGTGACGATCACCGCTACAGGGCAGTACACATGATTACCGGGCCTTCGAAGACTGCTGATATTGAACAGACACTGCAGGAAGGCGCACACGGGCCACGGAGTCTGCATATCATTCTCGTCGCTTGAATCCTGATCAGAAACGGGATGTGGTTACAGGTCTTTAATATCGTTTTTCCGGTGTTTGCCATTGTCGCGACCGGATTTGGCTATGCCTTGATACGAAAACCGGACATGGATTCCGCACAACGGATTACCATGTCGATACTGATCCCGGCGCTGGTTTTTCACGTCATCTCGCAACAAAGTTTTGATCTGGCTAATTATCAGGGATTTGGTCTGGCTGCGTTACTCATTATTTTTGGCTCCGGTTTGTTATCCTGGCCGCTGGCACGTTATTTTGGCTATGACTGGCGCAGTTTTCTGCCACCGGTCATGTTCACCAATACCGGAAATATGGGACTTCCGGTCGCATTGCTGGCCTTTGGCCAGGAGGTGTTGGGGGCTGCGGTGGTTGTGTTTATGTTGACCAACCTGCTGAATTTCACCCTCGGTTTATGGATGTACAGTGGCAAGTATGCCTTGGCAGATCTCATTAAATCACCGGTTGTCCTGGCCATGATTGCCGGTCTGACCGTCAACCTCGGCGGTGTACAGATGCCTGTGGCGCTGGATACCGGGATTGGCATGCTGGCGCAAGCTTCGGTACCCATGCTGTTGTTTGGCCTTGGCGTGCGTTTGGCCAAAGCAAATCTCCAGCAACTGCGCGTCGGTCTGTTGGGTGGCTTGCTGTGCCCCATATCCGGTATCATAGTGTTTCTGCTGATACGGCCCTGGCTGACGCTCCCGGCATTGCAATTGCAGGAGCTGGCATTATTTTCAGCACTGCCGCCTGCGGTATTAAATTTTATTATGGCAGAGCATTATCGAAGGGATCCGGAACATGTAGCGGCTATCGTCATGTTTGGCAATATCGCCTCGATCCTGATACTGTCGCTGGTGTTGGCCTGGGTCCTTCCCGTCTAGGAGGCTGTCCGAGAACAGAAAGTCTACTGCGGAAAAGCGGACTT
>CAZTLH010000337.1:0-3657 GCA_964614335.1 uncultured Gammaproteobacteria bacterium | reverse complement strand
CGGTATGATTGCCGACCTGGGGACTACAACATATGCCATGATGCTGGGTGGCGAGGTTGGTACTCCTCTCATTGCTGTCTATTTATGGGTCACTATGGGAAATGGTTTTCGTTTTGGTGAACGATATCTATTTGCCTCCGCTGTATTGAGCGTAGTCGGTTTTTCAACCGTTTTATTCTTCAATCAATTCTGGGAGTCGCATCTTGTTTTTAGCTCAAGTATATTAATTATATTAATTGCATTACCCTCCTATCTGGCCATGCTTATGGGAAAACTGAATGATGCAATCACACGTGCCAATGAGGCGAATCAGGCTAAATCACAGTTTCTTGCCAATATGAGTCATGAATTGCGGACACCATTAAATGGCGTCATTGGCATGAGCGATCTGCTTTTTGATACCACCTTGAATAAGGAGCAGAAAGGGCTGGCAGATTCAATCCAGAGTTCCGCAAACAGTTTGCTGGGCCTGATTGAGAAAATCCTGGATATCTCCAGGATAGAAGAAGGTCGATTACACTGCATTGATGAAAAGTTTGATTTACATGCTTTGCTGAGTCATACCACTACGATGTTCGAACCACAAACAGGAAAGAAAGGTATCGAACTTTGCACACATATTGCACCTGAGACACCATTCAGACTGCATGGTGATCAACAACATCTGCGTCAGGTATTGATTAATCTGGTTGGCAATGCCATTAAATTTACCGATGAAGGCTCCATCGATATCAATGTTTATCCTGTGAGCACCAGTGTCAATGATCTGCGGATACGGTTCGAAATTAAAGATACCGGGATTGGTATACCAGAGGCGGTGCAAGAACGAATTTTCGAGAAATTTACCCAGGCGGATGCATCTGTGACACGTCGTTATGGCGGTACCGGACTGGGAACCACAATTGCGAGACGACTGATCGAACAAAAAGGTGGACGAATTGGTCTCAGTAGTCAGGAAGGTCAAGGCTCAACTTTCTGGTTTGAATTGCCATTTGAACGACAAGTTCGTGACAGCAGAGGACAGGAATATCCACCCATCACTAATGTTCGCGTTTTATTATTCACCAGTGGCTCACTGGCAGACACAATCAAACCCAGTTTGAAAGGCTGGACGGTCGAGTTTAATACTGCAGACTCGTCAATTAAAGCGCTGTCGTTGCTCAGGTCTGCTGCGTATCAGGGACAAGCCCATCAGGTTGTTATTATTGAACAGCGGCTGCTTGATGTTAACAACGCATTCATCACAGATGTCCGCAATGATAGTCTTTTGAAATCTCTTTCACTGGTACTCATAAGCAACCAGGAGGGTCTGCCTCAGGAACAAGCGCTTCAGCTTGACTATAGCTCGGTACTTGCCGAGCCCATCGATACCAAGCTGTTGTTTAATTCCCTTCACGTAGCTCATCCCGAGCATGCTGATCTTGAAAATGTTGTGTCTTTGGCTGAATACTACAAGAATCAGGGCAAGGCGGGTCACCTGAAAATACTTGTTGCTGATGATAATGAAATCAACCAGAAGGTCATTCGAAAGATTCTGGAACGTGCCGGTCATCAGCCTCTTGTTGTTGATGACGGTGAGAAAGCACTGGATCTGTTGTCGGATCAGACTTTTAGCATGGTAGTCCTGGATATGAGTATGCCGGGGATGAGTGGCATGGAAGTACTCAAGGCCATGCGATTTATGGATACCCATGCGTCAATACCTGTCATCATATTGACCGCAAACGCGACCTCTGAAGCCATTGCAGAATGCAAACAGGCGGGTGCAAATGCCTATTTGACAAAGCCGGTAAATGCCCGAAAATTACTGGATACCGTCGCCAGGCTCGCACCCAACAGTAAGAATAAATCTTATCAGCCGTTTGTTGAAGAAGCTACTAATAAACCTGTTCAGAATAAGAAGTCGATTAAATTTCTTGACGTCAATGTGCTGATCGGTCTGACCCAGCTTGGCGGTGGGGTTGAATTTTTACAGGATTTAATCGAAGGGTTTTCCCGTGATGGTCAACAGATCATATCGGATCTTCTAACGGCTACAGAGCAAAAAGATTTTCCGGATTTTCAAAACGTGGTGCATGCCTTGCAAGGGAGTGCTGGAGAACTTGGTTGTACCGCTCTTGTTCAACTGTGCAAAGAATGCAAGAAAATCAAACCCTATGATTTCATGTCGGAAAAACCTAATACACTGAGAAAAATGCTGCATGAAACATTTGATCGATCTTGTGCAAAACTGACAAAATTTGTCCACGAGCAAAAAGGAGTCATGACTGAATAAATGACTCCCTTGCAGTGGCCTTCTTTAAATGTTTGTGTGAGCCTTATGTGTGAGCCTTAACTGATTGCTTGCTGACGAGTCTTTCCATCATACGCAAATCTTTGCGTTTGAGGCGTAATGCAGCATCTACCCAAATGGTCGTGATATCCATCAATTCTTCAATAGCCACCGGATTGCAGCATTTTTTTGCCATACGTAGTGCCTGACGACCATTTCTGCTTCTGTTTGCCTTTTTGATGTAGTCGTAGACTGCCATTTCTCCTTCGCCATTTTCAGCCAGTATATCAACCACACCCATTTCATAGAGTTCAGTTGCCGTATAAATTTTACCACTGAGAATCAGGCGTTCAGCTTGTGTTCCGCCTATTTTTCTTGACAGCAAACTATAAGCCCCCATGCCAGGAAAGAGGTTAAATAATATCTCCGGCAAACCCATTTTGGCATTTCGTTCGGCGATTAATACATCACTGGAAAGAGCGCACTCCATACCGCCGCCCAAAGCATCTCCCTGCACTAGCGTAATATGCACCATGCCCTTTTCAAAAATGGTCATCTTGGTATACAGAGCTTCAACGCAGGTCGTGGCATAATGCATCAGGCGTTCCCGGTCATGGGTGATAATGAGCTCCCTGAAAAGATTGAGGTCGCCACCGAGATTGTAAACGCCGGGGGTTTTCGAGCCGAGTACCATATATCTTATGGGCCTTTCATCCAGCACTTCAGGTGTGTTTTTCAGGGTATTGAAACAATGACTGAGCTCACGAAGCATCACCGGTGTGAAGCAGGCACGTGGCTGGGCATGCATATAACACCAAAACAGTTGGTATCCAGCATCATAGTAGGTCGTGACCTGACTATATTCAGATTGTTGAAAATCGACCGTTGAATTTTTTGCTGTTTCTGGTTGAGACATGAGTTTCTCCCTGCGATGTTGTTTGTATAGACTTTCAGTTGATCAACGCCTATCCCTGCATCTTGAAAACAGTGAAAGACAGTTTTGAACTCCTTGATCCCTACATCACGCATAGTAAAAGCAAAATCTGTACCGATATTATGATTTGACTGAAAAAAACTGCTTTCGTTGTTATTTCTATTTTTCACGAAGTGAAATATTTTTATTACAACAAGCCGACCGTCTTTTATTCTCGGACAGCCTCCTTGGTGAAGATTACTAGCTCCAAGGGGGTGAAATGATCATCAATAGCTGTTTTGAAGACATGCGAAATTGCAATAAATTGGAAATGCTGATCTCGTATATTGCAATTAGCGCTAACCGATTTAACAAAAAATGCAAGGTGCGTTTTTGTAATCAGCAGCACATGCTGTTACAACGAATAAGGATAGGTTGTGAGAGCGGAGCGATCCACGACCTTATCCTATTG
>CAZTLH010000336.1:0-3661 GCA_964614335.1 uncultured Gammaproteobacteria bacterium | reverse complement strand
AGCACCAGCGTCGTGGCAGAGTGGGAATTGAGACGAAACAGCAGGTCGATGATTTGTTGACCAGTTTTTTTATCAAGATTCCCGGTCGGTTCATCAGCAAACAGGATAGCGGGTCGACAGGCAAACGCCCTGGCAATCGCCACCCGCTGTTGTTCACCACCTGAAAGTTGTCTGGGATAATGATACAAACGGTTGCCCAGATCGACCTCTTCCAGATATACCCGAGCCTGTGCCTGTGGTTCGGGAGCCGACTTCAGTTCCAGTGGCATCATGACATTTTCCAGTGCAGTCAGAGCCGGCAGCAGCTGGAATGACTGGAAGACGAAGCCGACATTACGGGCACGAACCGTGGCACGCTGATCCTCGTCCATTTGTGAAAGGTTGCTGCCATGCAGCCAGACCTCGCCACTGCTGGCCAGATCCAGACCGGCCAGAATACCCAGCAAGGTGGTTTTACCGGAACCGGAGCGCCCCATAATGGCCAGACTCTCGCCCTTGGACAACTCGAAACTGATCGCTTTAAGAATCACCAGTTTGGTGTCCGCCGTGGTGATCTGTTTGGCGACATTCACAGCGGCGAGAAGACTCCCTACTGGCGGAGTCGATGATTCAGTAGCCGTCACTGTTTGATTGTTTTCGGTTTTTTGCAATATGGGAAGTTCCCGGATTATTTATTGAGAATAGAGAATACCGTGTCACCACGAATCATGGACGAGCCGCATCACCTGAGCTGAAAAGACGGCAAACGGGATATTCGTGCATGAGCGTACTGACACCTTGATTCTACCCCTTTTCATCAGTACGACGACCAGCATGACTCATGTTTGTCAGTAACTCACGCTAAAAATTCAATATCAAGGATTTGCCTTTACGACTGGAACTTCTGGATTCCCGCCTTCGCGGGAATGACGGTTGTGGCTACAATATGTGACAGTTGTAGCTACGAGACGGGACAGTTGTGGCTATAATATGGGGCAGTTATGGCTACAAAGATGAAAAGCAGGATTTGTTGAATGTTCTGGAGTCAGTTGGTGTAATGGCCATTCAGCAGGAAAACAGTCAGCGAACCGTTGGCCGGTGAGCGTTCCTGCTTGAATGTCATCACCTTCAGCAATAGCTGGTAATATGGAATTATTATCCGAGGTCTTCTATGAAAAAGCATCGCACTACAGCACGGCGCTGTATCGGGCGTAACTGTCAATGTATACCAATGCAGACCATCTCACCGAAAGAAATAACCGTGCTTATCCGGATGTCACAAACAGATACTACATGTGGTGGGTTTGGCTATTTCGGCGTAAAGCTGGACATAGGTTGGCGTGGTGGCTACATACTACCAGTAGCGGTTGTCTGTGACATCCGGATAAGCACGGAATTAACAAACCACGGACATCAATAGTGTCAGCAGGAAAACAGGGCCAACCGGGCCATAAACGATACTGGTGGTCTCTTGGCGGTCTGTTCCTGGGTGTCGGTTCCTTGTTTTGGGTATTCATTTGGATTGATCCGGATCAACTGCTAGCGATACTCAAAAATGCCAATTGGTTCTATCTGTTATTGCTGCCACTGGCAACGGCCCTCGAGCAATGGCTGCGGGCCTGGAAGTGGCGTCAGCTGCTTTTTCCAATCCGGAAAATCCGGACACTACGTCTGTTCGGTGCCATCATGGCCGGCTATCTGGCCAATATACTGGTTCCGCTGGGGATTAGTCCGTTTGTCCGTTCCTGGCTGGTGGCAAGACTGGACGCACTGCAGATGAGCACGGTGCTGGCGACTGCTGCGATGGACCGGTTTATTGACAGTTTTGTCTTTGCCGGTCTGGTAGCCCTGGTACTGGTCTATGCCGTCTTTCCAGATACCGCTGGCAATCTGCATTTCTGGCTGGCTCTGGGTGGTATTGGCAGTCTGTTGTTATTACCACTGTTATTACTGACACTGAGACAATATCGCCATCATTTGAGAAAACCTGGCCAACAATCCGGCGGCCTCTTGTCAAAGTTACTCGATCGCATATCTGCTCATACTCGACAACGTGCGCATGAGATACTGCAGGCATTTGCAGAAGGCATTGTCTGGCCGCAGGAACACTGGCGTCGTCTGGGCATTCTGGTTGCCAGTATCCTGATCAAACTGGTTGCAGCGAGCAACTTTCTTTGGGCTGGCCTGGCTTTTGGTATCTTGTTACGGCCACTTGATTATCTGTTCCTGGTCGTGTTCCTTGGATTTCTCATCATCCTCACTCGCTTTGCCCGCATCCCTGGAGGATTTATTGTCGGAGGTATCTATGCGCTCGGGCTGCTCGGTGTCCCGAAAGAAGGAGCCCTCGCTATGGTCACACTGGTCGCAGTCGCCAGTATGCTGAGCACCGCCTTGATCGGCGCCATCGCCCTGTGGCGTAATGGCATCACGCTGGCCGAGCTACAAATGCGTAGTCAGTAAAATCATTCCCTCCGAATCACCGAGAACAATTTGTCGTAGACATTACAGGGATCCACATCGGATAAATGGAAAAATAATTTATTACCAAAAAACCCCTTGACTCCGGACTATGGTACGGGGTTTATCGTTAGAACTTCATATACAACGGAGTTTTTACGATGTTCAAATTCTTTAAGCACCTGTCTTTCCTCGCTTTGCTGACAATGCTGGGAGCGATGCCGGTTTTTGCCGGCACAGCAGTTTACAAAATCCATGTTGATGGTCTGGCCTGCCCATTTTGTGCCTACGGAGTTGAAAAACAGGTTGGAAAACTGGCCAATGTCAAATCAGTGGACATCGATATCGACCAGGGTTTGGTCACAGTAACGATGGAAGCTGACAAAAAGTTGCGTGCTGCGGATGCCAAACAAGCCGTCAGCGATGCCGGTTTCAGTATGCGTAAATTTGAGCAGGCTACCGACCAATGAGTGTGATCGCTACAAAACGGCAAATATTCCCCCAAATATTGATCTTGTCAGCGGGTGTGTTGATTGGCCTGATGCAATCTGCTCAGGCCCATGAGCCGATTTTTACACCGGGCGCTCACGTACATTCCAGGGGCGGACATGAACTCACCCTGCAATATAACCGTGATCGCAGCCAAGGCGCGGGTGACACTGAAACCGGGCAAGAACTTGCTCTGGAATATGAGTACGGCATTACAGCTAATTGGACCATCAAGGCAGAAGCGCCGCTGGTCAACAGAAATGTCAATGGCAGTCAATCCTCCGGCCCTGGCGACCTGGTGCTGGGAACCAAATACCGTTTCATCAGAAGAGATTTACCCGGCCAACAATTTTCCACGGCCTTGTTGCTGCAGGCGAAATTACCAACTGGAGATGACATCAGGAACCCCAAACTGGGGAGCGGCTCGACCGATTATGTGGTCGGCCTGTTACATGGACTCGAATCACGGCGTTGGTATTACAATCTCGCTGCACGTTATCGACGCAATACAGCCGGCAGTAACGGCATGAAAAAAGGCAACAAAGTATTACTGGATCTGGTCGGCGGGGTGCGCCCTGTTCTCACCAAATACAAAGAGCCCGATACAGTGTTATTTCTCGAACTGAATTGGGAAAACACCCGGCGCAACAGCCTCAACAATCAGGAACTTGCCAATACCGGCGGTTCTGAATTATTCCTTTCACCCGGCATATTCTGGACGCTTGGTGTCTATGCC
>CAZTLH010000335.1:0-3673 GCA_964614335.1 uncultured Gammaproteobacteria bacterium | reverse complement strand
CAAACCGGTCGTCTCCTGTTCTCGGACAGCCTCTTAGGGAGGCTGGTCAAATTGAATTTTTGTCGTTTCAGAATTTCTCTATGTGGTGAACTGCTGATGCAATTGATCGAGCTCGGTTTTTGCCGAGGCCAGAATATCCATGCTTTGACTCGATGATAATTGGCCCTTGATCAATTTGCCAAATGCAGGGATTTTGTATAATGCAGGCAGATCAGGTTTGTCGATAGCACCAAAATAACTGTAACAATAGGCAACCAGCGCCAGGTCGGCGTAGTCGGCATGTATTGACGGATCACGAAAGTAGTTTCTGTTCTCAAGAGCCACTTCAATCAAGGTATGGTCGAAGGACCAGGTGCGTAACACCAGGGCGCCTATGTCGCAACGCAAGTGAGACAACGTTTGTTCAAGTAGAGCAGGTTCTTGCAGCAAATCAGGAAATCGGTCTGCCTGCATGAGAATGGTCAGATCACCGATATTGTATAGCAGCCCGGCCAGCATGGCATGGTTTGGATTTAGCTGCTGCGTATATTTAGACAATAAATAGGCAATGGCTGCAACATAACTGCTGTGATGCCAAAGTGACTGAATACGCAGGGATAATAGACGATTGCTGGAAGTAAAAACTTCTTTCAGGCTTAAAGCCAGAATAAGTGTTAAGGAACGTCTGGCGCCCAATCGGGTGATTGCCTCATTACAGGAGACAACCGGAAGAACGCCCCGAAATATAGAGCTGTTGGCAACACCAACCAATCGAGAAGTCAATGCCGGATCAAGGCGGACAAGTCTGATTATTGACTGCAAGTCAATATCTTCGCGCTGCATGAGATGTCTTATCTTCAGTGCGGTTTCAGGTAGTGTGGGGAGTTTCAGGGTTTCATCATGATAACTTTGCAGAATCTTTGCCAGTAGCTGGTTTTCGCTGGCTGCTTCTTTTGCAGATATTTCGACCACTTCAT
Organism: uncultured Gammaproteobacteria bacterium; assembly: GCA_964614335.1. Classification (GTDB taxonomy): domain Bacteria; phylum Pseudomonadota; class Gammaproteobacteria; order Arenicellales; family DRJH01; genus DRJH01. Next base: position 2,717 of record CAZTLH010000335.1, on the reverse strand, counting down.
AGGCGTGTTGTTCGCCTGTCTGGATATCAAAAAGATCTGCATCCAGGGTTAATATCCGGGATTGGAATTCCGTAATTACCGTGGCATTCCTGGGCTGTGCTGCTGCGATTGGTAGCCTGGAGATATCCGTGTTGGCTGCAATGTGCCGGTAGACCATACCGTCCCGTTTCAGTAGCAGTTTGCCTTCAAGCAGATAGATGATGTATTTATCACGTTCATGCTGACGGCATAGTATTTTCCCTGGCGGCACACAATGAAGAGTTGAGTGTGCTAGAAGCTCGGAAATCCCATCTGATGTAAAGGTGGAAAGAGGAAGCAAATCATGGGTCAGTATGCGTAGTGATTGCAGGATTTCTGGTGGCTTGTGGGAATTCAAGGGGTTCTCAGAGCAGGGGGTAGTGCGTATTTTTAGGAGGTCATCGACAAGAGCCTTGTTTGAATCTATCTACAATAGCACGAATGCAGAATGCCAACCATGAGTCTGTTGATATGTTGATATGGTACATTTTGGTACAAAAATATAATTTCATGATATTGAAATATTTATTCTTGGAATATGCTAAAAATCGACCTAATCAACGAACACATCCATGAGCGTGTTTGTGGGGAGATGTTTCCAAAGATAGCGGATTGGGTAGCCTTTTTAAAGTTTCAGGTGGTCGGAGATATGACAAATCATCGACACCGCTCAAGAAGAAACATCGGGTTTCTGACACATGTTCCACATAAATTGTTTTTGCGAAAAAACAATGATGTTCAGCGGAACCTATTGCGCATATATAAACTAATGATAAATAAGATATAATAATTCAGATGATAGAATTATAGATCGATCTGGAGTAGTATCGTAAAAAAGGTAATTGTGATGGCACATGAATTGCTAGATCATGAATTGCTAGATGGATAGCCAGAAGCTTGTGCTCTGCAATTGTTGTTTAACCGGCGACATCTCAGGTATGGCGCGTATTATTGGAATAAAAAATGGCAAAGGAAGAAAAGAAACAGGATGAAGAAGAGGGTTCCAGTAAATCGGGAATGGGTAAAATTCTGGTTTTGGGTATTGGAGGCTTGCTGGTAGTTGGTTTATCTATCGGGGCGGCGTTGTACTTTGCCGGTTTTTTTGACCCGAAGCCTGAGCCGGCCAAAACAGCTGATGGGGGCAGTGTGACGAAGTCAAATTCAGCTCCAGCTCCTGTTTCAGCAAAGCCGGTCGCACCCGCACAATATATGAACCTGCGACCTTTTACAGTGTCGTTAAGTGGTAATGATGGCCATCGTTTTTTGCAAATCACAGTGTCATTGATGGCTCGTTCAGCAGATGTTCTTGCTGCGATCAAAACCAATAAGCCTGCAGTCCGCAATACCTTGACGCTGCTTTTCAGTAGTCAAACTGCAGCTTCCCTGAATAGCCGCGAAGGCAAGTTGGCGCTGCAAAAACAAGCGATTGCTGAAATTCGAAAAATCCTCCTGGCGGAAGGTGCCCCAGCAGATTTGAAAGCCCTGTATTTTACCAATTTCGTGGTGGATTAAAGATGTCGGATGCTGATCTCCTATCTCAGGAAGAAGTCGATGCCCTGCTTAGCAAGGTAGATGGCGGCGATGTTGAGACTGGAACGGATGCCGCTCCTACAGAGGGGTTGGTTCCATTTGATTTCGCAAATCAGGACCGTATTGTTCGTGGCCGGATGCCATCGCTGGAAATCATTAACGAACGATTTGCCAGGGAATTTCGCGTGAGCCTGTTTAATTTATTGAGAAGAAATGCAGAGGTATCGATCGTTGGGATAAAAATCCTGAAATTTTCAGACTATCTCCGAAACCTGCTTTTGCCATCGAGTCTGAATATGGTAAAAGTTCTTCCTTTGCGAGGCACTGCACTGTTTGTATTTGATCCAAATCTGGTTTTCAGTGTGGTCGATTTCTACTTCGGTGGCAATGGTACGCGTTACAACAAGATAGAAGGACGTGATTTCAGCCCCTCTGAGATGAGAGTCATGAAACTCGTCCTGGACAAGTGTTTTCTCAACATGAAGCGTGCCTGGGAAGTCGTTTTGTCGATAGATTTTCAGTACCTGTCTTCGGAAGTCAACCCCCAGTTTGCCAATATTGTGAGTCCCTCCGAGACGGTGGTTAGTTCGGCTTTTCACATTGAAATTGACAATGTTGGTGGAGAGATACTGTTCACCATGCCCTACTCAATGATTGAACCGATACGCCAGCAGTTGATTGCCGGCGTGCAAAGCGATACCAAGGATGTTGATGAGCGCTGGATTGCCTCATTGAGAAGTGAGATTCTTTCCGCAGATATTGATCTGACAGCTGTACTCACAGAATTCGAAACTGTGTTGGGGGATGTCAAGGCGTGGGAACAGGGCGATATCATTCCGATTTCAACGCCGGAAGAAATACTGCTGCGGTCAAATTATGTGCCGGTATGTCGTGGTACACCTGGATTGAGTGATGGTCATTATGCCGTCAAGGTCAATTCATTCGTGCACCCGGAGAGTATGGCCGGAAAATCACGTGAACTACTCAACGGCTTAAACAACTAACTCCCTCTACCCAGCTGATACAGGATTAGCCGGCAGGCATGGACACTGGAATTTGACGAGAAAATGACCATGAATGATGAAACAACGAATAACGAATCAACAGTACCGTCAAAATTAACAAATCAAGATCAAGCAAAAAAAATAACAAGATTGATCGAGTACAGC
>CAZTLH010000334.1:0-3680 GCA_964614335.1 uncultured Gammaproteobacteria bacterium | reverse complement strand
CTCCTGGAGTGCGAAACGTTTGCGCAGCAGATTGAAGAAGCCAAACGCAAACTGGATACCCTGGAAAAAGAGGTTAAAGAACGAAAAGCTGATGTAGAGTCATTGACCGAAGAGCACCGCTTGGCGGCAGAAGCGCTTGAGTCATGGGCGGTGCAGTGGGCCGCTTTGATGAAGGGTTTTGGTCAGCGACCTGATTCATCACCATCAGGAGTTGATGATTTCATAGAAAACATCAGAGCGCTATTCGCAAAACAGAGCGATGCTGAAAAACTGCAAATACGCATTAAGGCCATTGATAAAGAAGCGCTGTCTTTCTGCAATCAGGTGCAGAGCATGGCCGCTACTATTGCGCCGGAACTTGCTGAATTGCCTGTTGCTGATGCCGTGCTGCGGCTTAACTCACTGCTATCGGACAATCGATCAAGACAGACCAAGCGACAACAGATTGAAGAACAGGTCGATCAGGCGAGGCAAGAAATCCAGGATTCGGAAGCGTCAATCCAGATCATGACTGACCGATTGGCTGCGTTATGCGAAGAGGCGAAATGTGATAGTCGCAATGAGTTGGAAGAAGCGGAAAGGAGGTCGGTACATTGTCTTCAGATTCACGCAACAATCAATTCAATTGAACAGGAACTGCTGGATGCAGGTGAGGGTGCAACCATTGCTGGGCTGGAAGCTGAAGTGGGGGAAGCAGATGCGGATGCACTACCCGGGCGAATCAAAGAACTGAGTGACAGGATCGAAGATGAACTCGAGCCCCGGCGTACTGACCTCGCGGAAACAAAGGGACGTGAAGAAAAGGAACTGGAATTGATGGATGGCGGTGATCAGGCAGCGGTACTTGCCGAAAAAGCCCTCGCCGTTCTTGCAAAAATCCGTTCATATGCTGAGCACTATGTTCACGTTAAGCTCGCAGGCAGGATTTTACGTGACCAGATTGAACAATACCGCGAAGCCAATCAGGGTCCATTGATCAAGCGCACCAGTGAATATTTCACCGCACTCACACTGGGGTCATTTTCTGGACTCATGACCGATTTCAATCAAAAGGATGAGCCCGTCCTTGCGGGCACACGCTCTGAAGGAGAACGAGTATATGTGGAAGGCATGAGTTCCGGGACCCGGGATCAACTCTATTTGGCGTTGCGCCTGGCGTCTCTGGAAAAATACATGGAAAGTGCAGAACCCATGCCCTTCATCGTCGATGACGTACTCGTGGATTTTGATGATGAGCGTTCACAAGCAGCATTGACTGCTCTTTCACAATTGGCCGAAAAGATGCAGGTTATTCTTTTTACACATCACTCGCGGGTGGTGGAACAAGCAAAGAAATTACCAGGATTGATGCAGGTGCATGAGCTTTAAGAAGATAAAAAAATCCAAATCAGGTCGTGACCAGCCTTATGCAAGCCAATGACAGTTAATCCGTGATTCGGTAGTGTCTGGCACTCCTGGCTATTAGTATTTTTGCCAGCCATGGCAGGTGGCGGTTGATCAACACGATAAACCGGTAAAACGAACCGGGTACCAGCACCGTTTTGGGTTTAGGCGTGTCCATATTGTTGAGTGCCGCGCTGACCACATCTGCGGCTGTCAGCCACATATAGGCAGGCAACTGGCTGATCATGCTACGGGTGCCATTGACATCATGGAATTCGCTGTAGGTGAACCCCGGGCACAAGGCACAGACCTTGATGCCCAGGTCGGCATTTTCCAGGGTCAGTGATTCGCTGAATTTGATCAGAAAGGATTTACTCGCAGCGTAAAGCGTGTGCCCGGCACTGGCCATGACCAGACCGGCAACCGAGGCCACATTGATAATTGAGCCACGGCCACGTAATCGCATGCCTGGCAGCAACCGCCAGGTTAGCTCGCACACGGCGGTGACCATCACCCGGATGAAGTCAGCGTGCGCCTGCCAGCTACATGATAACTACCGGGTAAGCCATAACCGGCATTGTTGACCAGGTAGTCGATGACAATATCCTCATCTTCCAGGCGCCTGACGATAGAGGTACACGCGTGTTGGTCTGCAAGGTCTGCGCCGATAATAAGACAGCGCGTGCCATAGGCGCTCTGCAAATCATTCGCCAGTGCCTGTAATTTTTCTGTACGGCGGGCAACCAGCACCAGGCTGTAGCCACGCACAGTCAGTTGCCTGCAAAACTCGCTACCGATACCCGCAGACGCTCCAGTGACCAGCGCCCAGCCATTTTGCTTGTCGAGCGCGGCGATTTTCTGAGTCATTTGTTGACCTGCATCAATTCAAATTAAGGTCATGCTACTACAATTACCCACTGTAATCGGCTGAGTAAACCCGCGTATAGATGGTGAATACCGCAGGCCATAACCATCGAAGGTGATGAACAGATCAGATAATCAGTTTTAAGTGAGTGAGGAGGAGAGTCAGAACAGGGGTGACAAACAGACCATAATTTTATACAACATCATAGTCGTTGAAACAGGTGTGACAGCGGTTACGATTTGATAGTCTGTCCCACTGTCACACCCCCACTGCTCGTGCAGGGCACGGGCCGCGCAATCAGTATCTCACTATTGAGCGTATTTATCCAGTTTTCATCGGCAGGAGCGGCCGATGCCCGATGCGGATATACGCCTGTTTAATTGCGCTCGTTGTCACTGCCAGGTAAAGATTTGTCGATATTGTGATCGGGGAAATATCTATTGCGGGCCAGCCTGTTCAATCCGGGCCCGAAGTGAATCGTTACGAGCTGCAGGGAAACGCTATCAGTGTAGCCTACAGGGCCGAATACATCATGCGCTCCGCCAGGGGCGCTATCGTTTGCAAGCAAACAAAGTGACGCATCAGGGTTCCACTGACTCCTCCTGCCATGATCTACTGGCCCTGGAATCGAGGTTTGAGCATGCTCCAGGTGGTCATGAAACCACCCTGGGTACGCAAGAGATTCAATGTGACTTCTGTCAACGCCGATTTGGCACGTTGATTCGACTGAACTTCCTGCATCGCAACGGGCCTCGACACACACCACCGCCCTGGACCCGGTCACCGCCCGACGTATAGAGCCTCTCCGGGGTCTGTCAACCATAACAGAGACCAGCATCATGACCATCTCCGGTGAAATGGAAGCAAAAATTATGCGCTACTACCATGTCGAGAAGTGGAAGGTGGGTACGATTGCGTGTCAATTAGGGCTTCATCACGGCACCGTAGACCGGGTGTTGTCGAACGCGGGCATCCCGAAGATTGCTCGAGCCCACCGTGCTTCCATCCTCGACCCCTATTTGCCGTTTGTGATGGAGACGCTAGAGACGTTTCCAAAGCTGACTGCCAGTCGCTTGTACGACATGGTGCGTGAACGTGGGTATCGTGGGGGTCCCGATCATTTTCGTCATCTCATTGCGCATCACCGGCCACGTCCCATGCCGGAGGCCTATTTACGCCTGCGGACCCTGCCGGGTGAACAGGCACAAGTTGACTGGGGCCATTTTGGCAAGATCAAGACAGGGCATAGTGAGCGTGTCCTGATGGCCTTTGTCATGGTGTTGAGCTACTCGCGACAGATCTTTCTGCGCTTTTATCTGAACGCACGCATGAGTAATTTTCTGCGCGGACATCAAGCGGCTTTTGAGCAGTGGGAAGGCCTGCCCAGGGTGTTGCTCTACGACACGTTTCTTTTCCCCCCCTTCTGCTCTCG
>CAZTLH010000333.1:0-3683 GCA_964614335.1 uncultured Gammaproteobacteria bacterium | reverse complement strand
CTGGATTAGATGAACAGGCTGACCTATAGGGGATATTCTTCGAAGACGAGCCATTGATTGTTGGTTTGTTACCTATGTTGATCTAGTGAACAGAGTATAGCATTTAATTCGTATCTGACCCCTGTTATTTTGTATCTGACCCCTGTTATTAAGTTTTCGTACATTACAACAGGCGTTCAGGACCGACAAGATCATCCATGGTTTCGCGGCGTCGAATAACATCAAAATGGTTTCCATCGACCAGCACTTCCGGGGCACGCGGCCGGGTATTGTAATTTGAACTCATCGACATACCATAAGCACCAGCCGACCGGATGGCCAATAGGTCCGCAGGCGAAATAGCCAATTCCCTATCAGAGCCAAGTTTATCGCCGGTTTCACAAACCGGCCCCACGACATCATAGGCTCGTGGCATTACCGGACTTGCACGATTAACCGGGATAATCTCCTGCCAGGCCTGATAAAGAGCCGGTCGGATAAGATCATTCATGGCCGCATCAACGATGGCAAAATTTCTCGGCTCGCCGGGTTTAAGATATTCCACCCGGGTTAACAGGATACCGGCGTTTCCAACGATCGCCCGACCGGGTTCAATATGCAGCGCCAAACGGGGATAGTCATTCTGCAGTCGCTGCAGCAAAACCTGGGCCAGCGCATCCGGCAGCGGTGGGGTTTCCTGCAGGTAACGAATGCCCAGGCCACCGCCCATGTCGAGGTGGTGGAGTTCGATACCCGCAGTCACCAACTCATCCACCAATGCCAGCATCCGTTCCAGAGCATCGACAAATGGCGGCAAACTAGTCAACTGTGAACCGATATGACAGGCAATGCCGAGCACCCGGGTATGCCGGGCAGCCCGCATGTAGAGTCGACGCACTGACTCCACCGGGATGCCAAATTTGTTTTCCTTAAGCCCAGTCGCAATATAGGGGTGGGTTTTGGGATCGACATCAGGATTCACACGCAGCGCCACAGGGGCCCGAATGCCAAGACCGGCAGCGATTTCAATGACCCGCTCCAACTCCGCTTCAGACTCAATATTCAGACAATGGATACGCGCCTGCATGGCCGTTTTAATTTCTACAGATGTCTTGCCGACTCCTGAGAATACAATACGATCCGGATCACCGCCAGCACGCAGAACACGCTCCAGTTCACCGCCGGAAACGATATCAAAACCAGAGCCCAATCTTGCCATCAACTGCAATACGGCCAGATTCGAGTTGGCTTTTACCGCATAGCAAATACTGTGAGGATGGCCCTGCAGGGCACGATCGAAAGCATGCCAGTGGCGCTCGATCGTGGCTCTGGAATACACGTAACATGGCGTACCAACTGCCTCCGCGATGGCTCGACAGGCCACATCTTCAGCCCGGAGCTCATCACCCCGATAGAGGAAATGATCCATCGTTCAATACTGAAATACGTTATTGGGCCGGGTCTTTTTTCTGTTGGTGTTGTTGATCCGGCATATAGAGTGGGCCCTTTTGCCCACATCCACTCAAGCCCAACAGTGTGGTCACCAGCATCAGCGACAGTAAACCTGCCAGGATCTGTCGATAGCATTTAGACATGTCTCATTTCTCTTTGGCGTGTGCAACAATGTGTACTACATTGGAAGTATGTGACTATCATACCGCAGTCCGGGCGCCCTTACTATCCAGAGTCTGTTGCAGGGCGATACGGGCACGAGCGATGGCCTGGCGCACCTGGGCTGGAGCAGTGCCACCGATGTGCTTGCGGGCATTGACGGAGCCTTCCAGCGATAACACCTCATAGACATCCTCCGAGATTTGACTTGAAAAAGATTGCAGGATGTCAAGGTCAAGCTCATAGAGTTGTTGGTTGTTCTCCACACCATAGCGAACCGCCTGTCCGACCACCGCATGGGCATCGCGAAAAGGCACACCCTTTCGTACCAGATATTCAGCCAGGTCAGTGGCAGTAGAATAGCCACGAGCTGCAGCGAAACGCATATTTTCAATCTGAAAACTGGCTTGTACCATCATTTCTGTCATCACCTGGAGGCTGGAAACCACCGTATCATAGGCATCAAAGAAAGGCTCTTTATCTTCTTGATTGTCCCGGTTATAGGCCAAGGGCTGACCTTTCATCAGCATCAACATGGCCATCTGATGACCACAGACCCGAGAAGTCTTGCCACGGATCAGTTCGGCGACATCAGGATTTTTCTTCTGTGGCATAATACTCGAACCAGTACAAAATGTGTCACCGAGATCGACAAAACGATATTGTTCGGTCGACCACAACACCAGTTCTTCCGCCATTCTCGACAGATGGATCATCACCAGACTTAAATCTGCCATGGGCTCGATCACGAAATCCCGATCCGAGACAGCATCGAGCGAATTATCACCGGGTCGATCAAAGCCCAACATATCCGAGGTCATCTGCCGATCAATAGCAAAACTGGTGCCAGCCAAAGCAGCCGAGCCCAGGGGGCAGATATTGACCCGGGCCCGAGCATCGTACAGACGCTGCTCATCCCTTTTCAACATGGCTGCCCAAGCCAGCAAATAATGACCCAGCACCACCGGTTGGGCCACCTGCAGATGCGTAAATCCCGGCATGATGTCGGCTGCATGCTGATCAGCACGGGCCAGCAACACGTCCTGCAGATTCTGCAAACACTTGCAAAGCTGATCGATCGCTTCACGCACAAATAACCGCATATCGGTGGCCACCTGGTCATTCCGAGAGCGTGCCGTGTGCAGTCGTTTACCGGCATCACCAATGCGTTCCGTCAGTCGCGCCTCGATATTCATATGCACATCTTCCAGCGCATCAGACCATTCGAAACTCCCACTTTCGATATCAGATTGTATGTCGTCCAGACCATCACAAATAGCCTCAACATCTTCAGTATCGAGAATGTGTTGTGAACCCAGCATACGGGCATGGGCCTTGGAAGCCCGAATATCCACCCGATAAAGCCGGGCATCATAGCTAACCGACTCGGTAAAAGTTTCAACCCTACGGTTGGTGGCCGCTGTAAACCGACCACCCCACATCTTCATTTTTTTGGGGTCAGGTCTAGAATTGATGTGTTTTTTCATAACTTGCGTTTTGTATAGTGAAGGTACCTTGGGTTCATACTTTGGGGTCAGGTCTAGAATTATTGTGCTTCGGCGTTGGGTCAGGAATAGTTGTACCTTCAGTGCGATCTCTCGCTTTGATGTAAATATACATAACTGACTTCTCGTTGTGGACGATCGTTACAATGATGATTAAATACAATCTCCACAAGATTTACCTTAACTATACTATACAGTTAGCTCAGTCAGTACAATCAAAACTTCAAGTAATCCGAATTGCAACGACAACACTTTTTGCGACAACGTAGCAGCGTTTGACGTTTCACGCTCACAGCCATTGATATTAGGAAATAGCAAACGCTCCAATGTGAATACCACCCTTTGCAGTTTGTATATTTGCTCCACACTCAGATTCTGATGCAATTACAGAATCCTGATATCACGAAGCTATTTTTTGTCAACGATAAAAACAGCGTACCACTGTGGGTGAATAATAACCGTTACCGTCTAGTGCAAGCAAATAGTAAGTCTTTACCAACAGAAATGCCGAATATATCCCATAACACATCATTTCTAGACCTGATAATCATCTAGCCGACTCCCCAAGCAACCAGTAAAGTTGATGTT
>CAZTLH010000332.1:0-3685 GCA_964614335.1 uncultured Gammaproteobacteria bacterium | reverse complement strand
ACTTATTACAAGAAACACAGGCAATACTTCATGATAATCACGGGATAGACCATGCAACCATTCAGATTGAACGTGCAACCGATGAATCCAGCTGTAGCCTGAATCACCAGCAATGCATTCAGCAGTGAAAGACAGGGTTTCACAGAAAAAAAGCGGTGCCAAACGGCACCGCCAGAATCACTACAACTGTCTCGGGATTGACCCCAAACTAGATATTTTGTGGGTACTCCAGTTCCTTGAAGCTGATGGTATCCGCTTCCGGTGCCCGGCCAATTCTGCGAATATTGGCCCACACATTTTTGTAGTTGGGTATCCGCAGTTCATTGGTCTGGCCGCTGACCAGATTACCATGCTGTCCAACCGGGGCAGCAAAGATCATGAAACACTGTCCTGGTTTTGCCGTCTTTACCGGGTACACCATGGCCTGTGTTGAACCAATATTGTTATACACTTCGACAATATCGCCACTTTTCACAGCCAGTTTTTTCATGTCTTGAGGATTCATCTCAATCAGAGGCAGTTTGAAACGCTCCCAGACAAATGGCAGCCGTTGATCATAGAAGGCATTCTGCCAGATCGTATTTTTGCGTCCACTGTTGACCAGGAATGGATAGGAATTCTTCTGCGCCTCACGATCACCTGGATCGAAGCCACGCCACGCTGCCTTGAGGAATTTCGCCTTGCCATCCTTGGTGCCAAATTTACCATCGGCTCCTGTACTCCGTTGGTCCCCATGGCACGCAGACGATCATAGGTGACGAACTTGCCACCATTGGCGTGCTTGTGATAACCATCCATAAAGGCATCTTCTTCGGTCTTCCAGTCAAAACCGTTGAACTTGCTGGCCCAGGCCTCGTTACCGGCCTTGCGAAAGGAAGCTTCCAGGGCATTGGCCAGGCGTGCTGCAATAATACAGTCCGGTTTGGCTTCACCTGGCGCATCCATATATTTTTCAGACAGACGCAGACGCCGCTCTCCATTCATGGAGGTGAGATTCATTTCACCCGTGGTTGCTGGCGGCAACACGACATGTGCAGTCTCACCAATCTGGGTCGGCAATATATCCATATCAACGCTGAACAGACCGCCACGGCGGATCGCATTAATAATGGTCGCCACCTGGGCCTCACGATCACCATAAGGAATGGAAGCCATGGCCTCCTTGACGATATTCGTCCGTCGGCGATATTCCCGGCGAAACTTGCTGGCATTCAGCGTGGACTTAAAGGGGTCTGTCGCCCAAATAAAATGGATACCGCCCTTGCCGGAAAGAATCAGATCATCAACATATGGAGCAAGACGACCGATAAAGCCATCTGACGGACGGACATAGCCTTCCTGATGACCACCTAAACGGACACAACCGGTGCCTTCCCGACCCACATTGTGGGTAGTGATAGCCAGATTCGCCATGGCCGCGTTGGTACGATAATTGTCATTACCCCAAATCAAGCCTTTTTCATAAGCCAGCATGGTACGACGTGGTTTTCCATCTGCCTTGGGTTTGGCGATCCAGCTCGCCGCCTTGCGAATTTCATCCGCGGTCAAACCGGTCACCTGAGAAGCTTCCTCGACACTGACTTTATTGGCTTTCAATGCTTCCTGGAAACCACCGGTATGCTGGGCGATGAAGTCTTTTGCTTGCCAGCGACCTTCTCACAGGCATTGATGGTAACCGTGCGTCGAGGATCTACCATGATCACCTTGCCGGCTGCATGTTCTTCACCCGGTAACAATTTCTTTTTCTTGTCGAGACTGTCACCGTTAAGATTTGGCACCCAATGGTTGAGGAAATAATTGGTCTGCGTTTCCAGTGAATTGGCACCTACTGCAAATATTGTGTCGGCCAGTTCCGCATCTTCACAACTGTTATTCAGCTCACCCATCCCCATATCACGGGTCGCATGGACTTCCGAGTTGTAGGCTGGACGGTTGTGTATCCTGCAGTTACGCACCTTCATGGCCTCGAAATAGAGCTTGCCGGTACCCCAGGTGTTCTCATAACCACCTGCTGCACCACCATGGTCAAACATATTGACCAGTACTGCATCCTCACCCCACTCCTCGACACTCTGCGGGTGACATCTGCGGTCAGTGACAACGCATCCTCCCAGGATGTCGGCAACATCTGTGAATATCGCCAGACCAGCGGCGTGGTAAGATGATCAGACATGGAACCGGTCTGTGCCGAAAACCGGATTTCGGCCATACGTCCACCGCGTACCGAATTCAGGCCACCATTGACCACACAATCCTGATCCGGCTTGATCACCAGATGAACGGGTTTGCCGTCTTGCTCCACAACGTTATACATAGCCGGGTTGTACCAAGTTTCAGACATGGCGCCAGGCTGTTCATTCAGATCAGCACCAAACACATTGTCCTTTGCCTTGGGCCCGCCTTCACGGTCGATGGACCAGGAATAGGCCTTGTAACCACATCCGACGATACAGAAATCACAGGTAACATTCTGTACCCTGGCATCCTTTGGCGGGATGGGCAGGCGGTTGTTTCCTCGTTTAAATGTCATATTCCTTCTCCTTATACTCGTAGATTTTCGGTGCGGCCATAGATAAGCTCATCAACGCCTTCGGCAAAAATGTCACCTTTGGAATCGACTCGCAATTTAAAGGTTGGAAGATTTTGGTTGGCATGTCCAAACACCTGTTGCCCTTCATTTTCACAATCAAAGCGCGAAAAGTGTCCGGGGCAGTTGAGGGTTTTGTCCGAAGCATCGTATTGCAGGGTAAAACCCTTATGCGGGCACATGACCGAATAGGCTACGATATCCTGATCCGGGCCAACACCCGCTGCGACGCTTTGGCCAAGTTTCAGGAGCACACCTGGTGAATCCGCATCCGGATATTCAATATCCATCGGCGTATTCACGGCCAGGTCTTTAATATTGGCAAGCTTGTTGGCAGGGTAATTGGTACGATTGCCGGTAGCGGCCTGGGCGCCGGCAACCGGTATCACCGTTGCGATGACTGCGCCTGCAACCCGGAATTTGCCGACAAAGACAATCAGCAACAAATTCTCTTCATGTTCTCGGCAGGATCTCCTGACCGATGATATAGTTCGCACCCATTGAATACCCAGGACAAGCATCAAGGCAAGGAGCCCCATCCTCCAGGAACTCCTGCTCCGAACCACAGTATCAAATACAGGCAGCCTCGGCCTTGTTTGAAACCCACAATAAATCTTCCGGTACAGGAAAGACTGCATGGAGTTGAGCAAATAACGGCATGAAAACATCAACATCCAACACTGTCAGAGTGAATATCGAGCCGGCGCCAAGACGCGGCCCACAGTGCTTTCGTATCGCCCTGGTCGGCAAAAGAAAAAGCGGCAAGGGTACCGTGTTCGCCGCGGTCTCGAGCACCAGTTTCGAACAGGGGGTGTTGACCAGTACCGACAAACACTATCAGCGTTGTCGTGTCACCGTCGGTCATGACGAAGCCGATTTAATCAATCTTCCTCATCTCGATACCCTCTATAACCTCGCCGGTGATGACCGGGAGTGTCTGAAATACCTGCTCTGGGGTGACAGCCGGCCACTGGTTTCCAGCCATGAGCAGCAGTCTCCGCCCGCGCCCTTTTCCCGGCCGGTTGCCGCCCTCCGCACCTTACTCTTCGGCCAAATAAACATCGGCACCAAAACTAGCGGCAATTTCACGGGTTTTAT
>CAZTLH010000331.1:0-3687 GCA_964614335.1 uncultured Gammaproteobacteria bacterium | reverse complement strand
TTCGTTCCATTCGTAAGTAGTTGATTTCAATGGAAGAGGAAAATAGTCGCAACTCTTATCATTCAATAAATTAGGGCTAGAACAAATTTACTCTGGGTGAAAAAAAAACACCGGCGAGACAAAGTCCACGGAACAAATGCTATAATTCGCTCGTTTTTTCGAGGCCGCCAGTTTTTTCTGGGCCAGATTATATACTACTGAAACGAGGAAAGTAATGAGCATAACCTGGATCCCCCCTGTACTCGGAATCGGCGGTCTGTTAAGCGCAGGCTTTGTCTATTCCAAAGTCAAACAATATCCTGGTGGCGATGGTCTGGTCGCAAAAATCGGCGACCAGATTCACGAAGGCGCCATGGTTTTCATGAATCGTGAATACCGTATTCTGGCAATATTTGTGGCCATAGTCACAGCCCTGATCCTTTTTTCACCCCTGGGTTGGCGTACGGCGATCGCCTTTCTGTTCGGCGCCACAGTATCGGCAACTGCCGGATATATCGGCATGTTTACCGCCACCAAGTCAAATGTCAGAACCACCACAGCAGCTCACGAAAAAGGCGCCGCCAGTGCCCTGAGCGTGGCCTTTATGGGCGGCTCCATTATGGGACTGACCGTTGCCTCGATGGGTCTTTTGGGGCTGGGTATTCTTTATTATATTTTTGGTGGTGACCCGGTAACAGCCCGTGTTATTGATGGCTTTGGCATGGGCGCTTCCTCGGTCGCACTGTTCTCACGTGTTGGTGGTGGTATTTTTACCAAAAGTGCCGATGTCGGGGCAGATCTCGTGGGTAAAATTGAGGCCGGTATCCCGGAAGATGACCCACGTAATCCCGGTGTTATTGCCGACAATGTCGGCGATAATGTTGGTGATGTCGCCGGCATGGGATCTGACATATTCGAATCCTATTGCGGCGCCATTATCGCCAGTATCGCCATTGCCTCTACCCTGGATGCCGCGGGCCTCATGAACACCGATCGACAGGTGTTGATGTTTATGCCACTGGCCTTCGCATCTACCGGTTTGCTGTGCTCACTGCTTGGCATCTGGATCGTCAGTATGAAATCCGAAAGCAACCCGGATGTAGCCCTGCGTTTTGGCACCATGTCGGCCAGTGTAATCTTCATCATTGCGGCCTATTTTGTCGTCCATTTCATGGGGGCACCGACCGGTGTCTGGGGCGCAGTCCTGGCCGGCTCGGTAGGCGGCATCATCATCGGTCTGGTCACTGAATATTACACTGCCGGCAAACCGGTCGAGAAAATTGCCAATGCGGGTAACACCGGCCCTGCCACGGTGATGATAGCCGGTCTGGCACTCGGCATGCAGTCCGTTGCTGTACCGATGATTACGATCAGTGCCGTAATTCTGGCGGCCGATCATCTGGCCGGTCTCTATGGCATCGGTATCGCTGCTGTCGGCATGCTGGCCACTGTCGGAATTACCATGGCAATTGACGCCTATGGCCCGGTTGCTGACAACGCCGGTGGTATCGCCGAGATGGCCGGTCTGGGTGAGGATGTCCGCAAGATTACCGACTCCCTCGATGAACTGGGCAACACCACAGCTGCGATCGGCAAAGGTTTTGCCATCGGTGCCGCGGCTCTGGCTGCACTGGCTATCGTTACCGCTTTTATTGAGACGGTCTCCAGCCATATCCCGGATTTTACCCTGCAACTCAATGACCCCTACGTTCTGGCCGGTATGTTTATCGGCGGTGTGATCCCGTTCCTGATCGGCAGTATTACCATGACAGCCGTTGGTGATGCGGCATTTGAAATGATCAAGGAGATCCGTCGGCAATTCCGCGAAATCCCCGGGCTGATGGAAGGTACCGCCGAACCCGATAACGCCCGTTGTATCGATATCGCTACCAATGCCGCACTCAAACGCATGATTCTGCCGGGTGTCATTGCAGTCTCCATGCCGGTCATCGTCGGCTTTGGTCTCGGTCCGAAATCCCTCGGTGGTATGCTTGGCGGGGCCCTGCTGGCTTGTGTTCTGCTGGCCCTGACCATGGCCAATGCCGGTGGCGCATGGGACAATGCCAAAAAGTTTGTCGAACGCGGCAATCTTGGCGGCAAGGGTTCAGAAACCCACAAAGCCGTGGTGGTTGGTGATACCGTTGGCGATCCTTTCAAGGACACCTCCGGTCCGTCCATGAACATCATCATCAATGTTATGGCTATCGTCAGTCTGGTGATTGCACCACTGCTGACCTGAGTATTACTCCAATACCCGATGCATTCGCAACGGTCTGATAGCCACTATTGACACGGCTATCAGACCGTTTTTCTATGCCCCTCGGGGCGCCATGATGGCGCGATCACATCCGGCATGTCGGAACGCTGCAGTAACCGCGCCGAGGCCAGCGTCAGTGAGCCATAGCGATTATTAACCCGGTCCATCACCCGGTTCACTGCCAGCCGCTGTAAATTCGGCCGCTGAAACAAATCAACCTGCCCCTCACAATGTGGATCCAGCGCTGTCAACTGCACCTGACACACGCCCTGCCCGTGCCAGTATTGACTCAGAAACCGTTCACAAAGCCGACCAATCTGTTGCCCGTCATCACAGGCAATGGCTGTAGATTCGACAGTTTTTAACCAACCCTGATATTGGGTCCGCAAGGCGATATAAAATCGCTTGGCACGCAAATCATGCTTTCGCAAACGCTGGGCCACCTTGTGCGCCATATGCCATAAATAGGTCTTGATGACCTCGATACTGGTGGTATTGGGCGGCATCACCTTGCCATGGCCGACCGATTTGGGTGGCGCCACCGTGGTATGCACCGGTTCCGGGTCCAGACCCTGGGCCATATACCAGATACGCCGTCCAGGATTACCGAACCGCTGCCCCAGTACGCTGATCGGCAGATCCTGCATCTGGCCACAACGGTAAACACCATGCAAAGCCAGAAAATTACCAATACCCCGGGCAATACCACATAGCCTGGTGACTGGTACATCCTGTAACGCTGCCCTCGATTCCCACGGCGGAATCACCGCCAAACCATCTGGCTTACCCAGCTTGGCAGCGTACTTAGCCGTCGTCTTGTCACCACTGACCCCCGCAGAACAGGTCAGGCCGGTGGCCGCAAAGATACGTTCTCTGGCCATACTGGCAATCCGTGCCGGTGTCCCATGCAGCAACTGGCAATGACTGACATCAAGAAAGGCCTCGTCAACGGAAAAGACTTCAATATCGGGACAGATCAGCGCCAACTCGGCCATGATAGTCGTCGAAATTTCGGCATACCGTAACGGTGTGGCCGGTACCTGAGTCAAATCCGGGCAAAGCTGATACGCCTGTTTCAGTCGCATTCCGGTTTTCACTCCAAAGGCCCTGGCCTCATACGAACAGGTGATGATACAGGTGCCCCGACGACCATTGGTAATCGCTATCGGCCGGTCTCGCCAACAGGGATGATCGAGCTGCTCAACACTGGCGAAAAACGCGTCCATGTCGACAATGACAATGGCACGCTCCCAAATCACAGGGCAATAGCCGCCCGTCAGCGATGGTGATCGCCACAAAGCCATATCGAAAAACCAGGAGCCTGTCCGAGAATAGGAGCCGTTGCGAGGGGAAGCCATTTTGAGGCCATTTTTTCGATCATTTGAGGCGAGGAGTAGCACATGGATGTGCCGTTTACGGACCTAAGGATGGAATAGTCATTCTATTTAACG
>CAZTLH010000330.1:0-3714 GCA_964614335.1 uncultured Gammaproteobacteria bacterium | reverse complement strand
CAGTCACTCGAAGCTAGACTTGCCAGTATGCCTGCCTATGATGCCGCCAAGGTTAAAAACCTCAAAATGTCTCTGGATAACGGTGAATATCAGCCAAACCCTGGCCGTATTGCTGACAAAATAATTACCCTTGAACAGGGGCTGTCTGCAACCTCTGGCAAATAGCAGAATCACTTTAATCCGAAAAGACAAGACTGAATGACCACAACAGAAGTCACAGTTGAGAGAAATCAAAAGAAGTTGCTGTCGCAGCTACTGGAAATTCTCGAAGCCGAATATAGCGCGGTCAAAAAACGAGATACAGAAAGGCTAACGATCGTTACAGCCGACAAAACTAGGCTAATCGACGCTCTGACTAAACTGACAGCCATAAAATGTTCAGACACTCTTCCCGAGCCGATTCTATACTTGTTGAAACAATGCAAGGATCAGAATATTGCAAACGGACTGATGTTGCAAGTTGGTTTAAGGAACGCTCAACGACTGCACAATATCCTGCAAGGTGCGGATGGACTACCAACGGCTTATGACGGAGACGGTGAGCCCACATTCTCCCCCCATAGCAGCACACCACTTGCCAAAATTTAACCCACTTTCAAAAGTCGCGACTAAAGCGTAGTAGTTATTCCAGACCATCAAGCCAGACCATCAAGCCAGACCATCAAGGATTTCTGAATCACCTGCAGCGTGATCGCTATCTCTGCACACTAAAAAGTAGTATTGCTCAAACTACTGCCTCGATCACCCTTCTCCAGCGCGGTTCTACTCTCCAGCTTGATCCGCAGACGCAAATTATTCTGTGATGTGGCATTCTTGATGGCTTCTTCATAACTGACCAGGTTTTCTTCATATAAATCGAATAATGACTGATCAAATGACTGCATCCCTGACTCACGGGAACGCACAATGACCTCTTCGATTTCACTGACTTTACCACGATAGATTAAATCTGAAACCAGAGGGGTATTGATCATAATCTCGACAGCGGGCACACGCCCCTTGCCCTCAAGAACAGGCAGTAGACGCTGCGATATCAATGCCTTAATATTCATCGACAAATCCATTAACAACTGATCACGACGGTCTTCGGGAAAAAAATTGATAACGCGATCCAGCGCCTGATAGGTATTATTTGCATGCAGGGTAGCGAGACAAAGGTGACCGGTTTCGGCAAATACAATGGCATTTTCCATGGTCTCACGGCTGCGAATTTCACCAATCTGGATGACATCAGGCGCCTGACGCATGGCATTTTTCAGGGCAATTTCAAAAGATTCTGTATCTACACCAACCTCACGTTGGGTGATCACACAATTGCGATGCTGATGGAGATATTCGATAGGGTCTTCAACAGTAACGATATGACCAAAGCTGTGTTCATTTCGATATCCAACCATACTGGCCTGGGTGGTGCTTTTTCCTGTTCCTGTACCACCCACCAGGATGATCAAGCCTCTCTTCTGCATCACCAAATTCTGCAACACCAGGGGGAGATGCAACTCTTTCAGCTCGGGGATGTAGGTCAGAATCTTCCGTAATACCATACCAACCTGCCCACGCTGCTTAAAAACATTAACCCTGAAACGACCTATATCTGGCGCATGAATGGCAAAATTACACTCGTGTGTAGATTCGAACTCACGACTTTGCTCTTCATTCATAATACTGTAGACCAAATCCCTGGACTGCTCGGCGGACAAAGCCATCTTGTGCAATGGCGAAATTTTTCCATCTACCTTCATACCCGGTGGAATACCTGCAGTAATAAACAAATCCGAAGCATTCTCACGCATCATGGTTTTAAGAAAATTGGCAACCAGCATTATTGCTTTCCTGTCATCGTACCATAACCAACATTATCAAAACGACTTTTATCTACGGCAAAAATGCTGGCATCTGCCCGTGCCACCATATTGGTTTTGACCAGTTTTAGCAAAGCCTGATCCATGGTTACCATACCCTCTTTCTGACTGGTCTGAATAGTGGAATACATCTGTGGAATCTTGTTTTCACGAATCAGATTCCGGATCGCTGGCGTCACCAACATAATCTCCCATGCCGCGACCCGGCCGCCACCTTTCTTTTTCATCAAGGCCTGGGATATCACTGCCTGCAAAGATTCTGACAGCATCGAGCGAACCATTTCCTTTTCGGCAGCTGGAAAAACATCAACTATCCGATCGATCGTTTTGGCTGCAGATGTCGTATGCAATGTTGCAAACACCAAATGCCCGGTCTCGGCAGCGGTCAATGCCAATCTAATGGTTTCAAGATCACGCATTTCACCAACCATAATCACATCGGGGTCTTCGCGAAGAGCCGAACGCAGGGCTGCCGAAAAACTCAAGGTATGTTGTTCCAGTTCACGTTGATTAATCAGTGAGTTTTTACTTGTATGCAAAAATTCAATCGGGTCTTCAATGGTCAATATATGGGAAAACCGGTGTTCATTGACATGATCGACCATCGCCGCCAATGTCGTCGATTTACCGGAACCGGTCGGGCCCGTGACCAGGACCAAACCTCTGGGTTTAAGTGCTATTTCAGTAAAACTCGGTGGCGTATTTAGCATCTCCAATGTCATCACTCGACTTGGAATGGTTCGAAAGACGGCCGATGGACCCCGTTGTTGATGAAAAACATTGACCCTGAAACGAGCAATATTAGGTATTTCAAAAGAGAAATCCGTCTCCAGGAACTCTTCAAAATTCTTTTGCTGTCTATCATTCATGATGTCATACAACATGGTATGAACTGTGCGTTCATCCAGTGGATCCACGTTGATGCGCTTGATATCACCATCGACCCGTATTAACGGTGGCAACCCGGATGACAAATGCAGGTCGGATGCCTTTTTATTGTATGTAAATGCCAGTAGCTCGGAAATATCCATACCCACTCCCCATTAATTATTACGCTTCATCCAGTAACTATAGCCGAAAATCAATCATAGACCACTATTGAGCGGTCACTGCTTGCTGCAACACGTGAATTTATAACACTTTCGTCATTATAAATATATAACTACCAGTAGGAGGCTGTCCGAGAGAGAAACCAATCAACTGTGCAAACAGCGCGCTACAACTCCATCCTGTTCAGAAATATTTCGACCTCTTCCAGGCTGGATGTCATCGGCAGCTTTGGAATACTGTCACAGAAGATCGGTCCATAATGACGTCGTCGCAGACGAGGGTCGGCCAGAATTAACACTCCCTTGTCATTGGCATCCCGAATCAGCCTGCCTGCACCCTGTTTGAAACGAATGACCGCCTGTGGCAATTGGAAACTGGTAAAAGGATTTTCTCCCCGCTCACGCAGCATCCGGATTCTGGCCTGGGTTACGGGATCACCAGGTGATGCAAATGGCAATTTATCCAGCATAACGACCCGCAATGCCGATCCTTTGACATCAACGCCCTCCCAAAAACTGGAGGTTGCAAAAAGTACGGCATTACCAGATTCACGAAACCAGTCCAATAAATACTGTCGTGATTCCTGGCCCTGCATTTTCATTGGTAACTGTAGTTTGTGCTGGAGCGTATTCCAGGCCTTGGTCATGGCCTGATAGCTGGTAAACAACAAAACTGCACCACCGGCCGCTGCCTCGATTACTGGCTCAACACACTCCATCAGCCTACGGGCGAAACACGGGGCTGACGGGCCGGGCAAACCCTCCGACGGCGACCCCCCCGCGCGTGGCGAACACCAACACGC
>CAZTLH010000329.1:0-3716 GCA_964614335.1 uncultured Gammaproteobacteria bacterium | reverse complement strand
GCACGAAATGCCCCATAAGTACGGTTGGTATCGCCCACCACTACATCAACATGCCGGTCATGTATAAATATCACTACCAGTGGTTTTTTACTGTGCAAACGCTCCAGCTCACGGCCCAGCAACATCGGGAAGGCAAATAACAACTGTTGTCGCGGGTCGTCTTCTGCACTGGCAGCATAGCTGGCATACAAGGCTGAAGGCACGGCCACAAAGAAAGCCTCGGTGGCGCGCGAACCACGCCGGTGTTTTCTCAGTACCATCACCCTGCCATCACCAATCAGTGAACCATTGTCCCGCAAGCGCTTTTCCAGTACCGAATCGACATACTTTGTTGGTGAATCTACCGTCATAACCTGCGGTATTGCACCTTCGAAGTCGCTGATAATCCACTTGTCACCTTTGACCTCGCTGACTGTAGTGACGGGTAACAGTTGATTTCGATGCAATCGATAACGTTTGTCATCCAACTCCAGAATAAATTGTGCGCTACGATTTTTCATTTCACCCGGACCAGAAAATCACCCGTCAAACTCACTTTGACTGCATTATTTGATGGCTTTTTTCCTGCTTGATGCAAACGGTTATTAGCGAGGTCAGGAACCTCAATCCGGAGTTTGGCCGGCAGGAAATAATAGTTCTCACCACTACCGGCATCGGCAATAAATTGATCCATTTCGGCGTAGGTAACGACCCGTTGTTTGATATCCACATGATGTCTGTTCCAGCCATCTTCAGCAACACCAGCAACCTTGGCATTATCAATAAAACGCGTCACCCTGGCCGCAAACTGTTTATATTCGGCCACCTGCTGGCTGTATTCATGCAAATCCTTCTGCTGCTGTTGCAGTAAGGTGTGCTGTATCGATGCGTTTCTGAACCCGGCATACGCGGAGACCGCAAAATACACGCTTAGTGGTGCTGTCACCGCAGTTAGACTCAAGACCAGAAGAATGAGGATATTTTTCACTTTATTGTCATTCCCGACTTGTTGACGGCCACTATTGATTCATCTTGTAATGTGCTGTGACAAGAACGATGGCGTCTTCGTCATGGTTTTGACCGGTACCATTCGCGGTCGGCCGGATACCACCTATCCCATAGGTATTATTTGCGGCCCATTCATTGCCCGGTATACCGCTGGTACCATAATTATTCAGGGTATTGTCCTGTTGTCGGAACATCCCTTCGCGGGCATCCACCTTACCGTCGATCTGTTCATCCAGCAT
The DNA here is from genome assembly GCA_964614335.1 of uncultured Gammaproteobacteria bacterium. Taxonomy (GTDB): domain Bacteria; phylum Pseudomonadota; class Gammaproteobacteria; order Arenicellales; family DRJH01; genus DRJH01. Next base: position 2,490 of record CAZTLH010000329.1, on the reverse strand, counting down.
TCGAGCCAGATCCGGCGTCAGGCCCCGGATCACCATCATATTGCCGGAGCCACTATTGGTACGTGGTGGATTCCATTGAAAACAGATTTGCAACTCCTGCGGATTACCATTGCTATCTAGATAAACGTAACGATCCTCACGGCCCTCGGCGCGGGCTGGTGGCATCCGTATACCCAGACGATCCATCATACTGAACAGATCCTGATCAACTTTGCGACGTCCCAGATTGCGGCTGACCGCCAATGGTCGATCACCGGCGCCAACCGTATTTCTTGCATGACCCTGACCGTGACAGATCTTGCCCGGCACCCCGATGATGCCCAGCCCCGGAATACCGGGTCTGTCGCCACTCAAGGGGTAATTCAACAACGCACCACCGACCATATATCGGGGTTCTGTTGGCTCATCACCGATCACAACACCGGCCCTCATATAGTACTGGTTATATGCCTGTGTCCATTGCGACACAAACTTATGCTTCAACTTCAGGTACTCGGCAGTACGCTGAAGATTGGTACCGATGGTAACGGCACTGGCGATAAGACCGATGATGATCAGAACGAAGGTCATTTCGAACAGGGTAAAACCCTGTTCGACTTTATGGCGTACTGGATCCATCATAGATTTCCCTCATTTATCATATACTTGACGGAATATAAGGTATGGCGTTTCATTCCTAGTTTCATCACGGATACAACGCAGTCACTGGCGACAAGATCACTGGTTCATCTTGTACTGTGCTGTTACAACCGCAACCTGGTCTTCATCAAAATTCCTGCCAGCAGTCAAGCCAAAACGGTTGGTATTGTTTGAATTCCATTCAATACCCGGGGCTCCAGGGGTTGAACTGCCGAGCCCTCCAACCGTGGAGGCTGCAGTATTCGTGACTGCTTGCTGGCGAAACATCCCTTCACGGGCATCTGCCTTACCATCAATCATTTCATCCAGATGCCGTGCCAGATCAGGTGTTAATCCAATAATTATCATTTGATTACCAGCGTTTTCGCCAAGCGTAGTGGCCGCTATAGGTGGATTCCACTGGAAGCAAATCTGTATTTCCTGTGGATTTCCATTGGTATCTAGATAGGCATAACGGTCTTCACGACCCTCGGCACGGCCAGCTGGCATACGAATCCCTGCCTGATCAAACAAGGCGTGCAAATCAAAACCACCTGCAACTCGAAACCCAGTTGCTGCATCCGTGGAAGTGGAATGACAGAGTCTTGTGGGGGTGGTTACACCATTGTATTCAGATGTGCCCCGGTTCAGAAAACTGTCACGGATTGCTGTCGATTGATTAGCATTGATGGCTAGTGTCGGCGATATCTCGCTATCGCCCAGCACCACACCATATTTCTCATAAAATTCGTTATAGGCTGATGCCCATTGATCCACAAATTTTTGTTTAATCTGTTTGTACTCTGCATTGCGTTGCAGGTCCTTACCGATGGATATCGCACCCAGTATCATGCCTATGATGACTAACACCACCGACATTTCAAGCAACGTGAAGCCGCTTTGTTTTGACTGATTTATACGCTTTACCATTGATATATCCCTCTGGTTAATAAAATAGTACTTTTTACTGGTTCATACGATAATATGCTTTTAACACGGCTACTTGTGATTCGTCGACGGCACTGCCATTGGCTCCCCCAAATGTGGCTGTATTGTTTCTGTCCCACACCGCACTGATCGTGGTTCCAGTGGTGATGATCTGCCGGAACAGACCGAAACGTGCATCTGCACGACCATCAATTGTACTGTCGAGATTGCGGGCCAGATCCGGTGTCAGACCGAGCAGCACCATCGTATTTTTGTTATTGAGTGAAACGCCGGCGGAGTCTGGCCATTTCACATTTTGAAAACAAACTTGTAGTTCTTGTGGATTACCGTTGGAATCCGTGTAAACATAACGAGCCTCTCGACCTTCTGCTCGCCCGGGCGGCATTTTAATTCCAACACCATCCATCAAGGCATATAGATTGCCTGCCGTGGCACTGTTGGCACCACCATTTTCGTCGCAGAGAATACTGGTGCCAGCTTTAACTTTTAAGGTTGGTGCCGTTTCGCTGTCACCCACCACCACACCGGTGCGGGCAAAGTATTCGTTATAGGCCACCGCCCAGGGTTGCACAAATTTGGCATATATTTTTTGTTGCTCGGCATTGCGCTGTAGGTCCTTGCCTATCGAGACAGCACCCAGCAGCAGACCAATCACTACCAGTACAATCGAAAGCTCAAGGATCGTGAACCCGGCTTGATGGCGACGGTTCATACCGAAGGGTTGGGAATCCCCTCTATTTCCCGCAAAGCAAGCTATCATTGTCGCCCCAATTATTCATTATTATTCCAAACTGCCAGTAAAACATGAATATATTTGCAATCGCTCCTAACACGTTTACATATTTTTTGCAATGACTTCGATCAATGTTCAGCAATTCTCATTGTGACAACATCACCTATTCATCCGACAATATCTGGTGAGTC
>CAZTLH010000328.1:0-3755 GCA_964614335.1 uncultured Gammaproteobacteria bacterium | reverse complement strand
CCTGCAAAACCGGCACTTCCGTCCTCCATGGCGGTCGTAACGAGGGAAAGCGGATGAAGTGGATTTTCTTATGATATGAGGTGAGTAGTGGCACATGGATGTGCCGTTCACGAACCTAAGGATGGAATACAGGTAGTATGTAACGAGAATCAGGGGGGGGGCTGAGCAAAGTCTGCTTTTGTGCAGTAGGCTCTTATTCTCGGACCGGCTCCCGGGCATCACTCCCAGTCACGATATTATAATTATTTAAGGGGTTAAGCATTGGATATAGACGCAGTTGCTACATTGCGAACCATACCGCTGTTTCGGCAAATGGGCCCGGACCAGTTGGATCGCATAGCCAGTAAAGCACGATTCTTTGACCTTAAAAAAGAGCAATTTGTATTTCATAAAGGCGATGTTTGTGCTGGCGTTTATATTGCTGTTCTGGGTACGTTACGGTTGTTCTTTTTGTCAGCGGAGGGGAAGGAACATGTGGTACGCATCCTGGGTCCTGGTCAGAGTTTTGCCGAGGCCGTCGCATTCAACAAAAAACCCTGCCCGGTCAATGTCCAGGCCCTGTCTGATGCCACAGTGCTGTTGATTCCAAACGAGATTATTTTCCAGGTTCTTGAGGACAACCCGGAATGCGCCCATAGCATGCTGGCCGGTTTGAGCCTTCGATTGCATCAATTGATCATGCAGATTGAAGCCCTGACCCTGAATACCGGTATCCAGCGTGTGATCGGCTATTTGTTGCAGCATGAAGAGGATTCAGGTTCTGAAAGGGGCATGGTCAGCCTGCCGGTCAGTAAAACTGTTATTGCCTCTTTGTTGAACTTGACCCCGGAATCTTTCTCCCGGGTGTTGCGAACATTGTGTGAGGAAAACCTCATCGAGGTGGACAGGCGCGATATCAGGGTACTGGATTTGGAAGGGTTGCGAAGCTATGGGGCATAGTGATCTTTGATTTGTTACAAACTGACAGAAAGCCAGAAGCTGCCGGGGGGGGATTCCGTGGTGAGCTCTGAATTTTGGGGTATGATTTCAGGGAGAGTGTTTTCGGGGTGCTTTGATGGTATCCTTGTTGTCAGGCCAGTTGTCTTTGTGAATGACTGTTGGCGTTATTTGTAGTACCGAATGGAAAAGTGTTGCCGAAACCAGAGCTAAAAAAAGCAGACTGTCGAATCGATCAGAGCATGTTTGAACACAGAAACTTGTGCCAGACACGCCCGAGAGAATAAATACTTGGAGGTTGCGTGGATACAAATGCTACACAGGTAGTTTCCGTTCTGGAAGCTAAAGGCATCTGCAAATCCTTTCTTGATATCGAGGTGTTGCGTGGTATCAGTCTGCGTGCCACCGAACATGAAGTGGTCTCGATTCTGGGGAGCAGTGGCTCGGGGAAAAGCACATTCTTGCGTTGTATCAACATGCTGGAAATACCCGATGCGGGCGATGTCCTGGTTCGCGGTGAACAAATCCGGCTCAAGACCGGCAAGCTGGGTAACCGAATGCCTGAGGATCCGAAACAAATTGCCAGGATCCGATCTCGTTTGGCTATGGTTTTCCAGCAATTCAATCTCTGGTCGCATATGACCGTATTGCAGAATGTCATTGAAGCGCCGTTGCATGTTCTCGGACTGTCTCGTCAGGATGCGCGTGAGCGGGGTGAGGCTATGCTGCAGCGCGTGGGTATGATCGATAAATGCAAAGCCTACCCGCAAAGCCTGTCGGGGGGACAACAACAGCGTGTAGCCATTGCCAGGGCATTGGCCATGGAACCGGATGTATTGTTGTTTGATGAGCCGACATCGGCCCTGGATCCTGAACTGGTGGGAGAAGTATTGCTGGTGATGCGCAGTCTGGCCGAAGAAGGGCGAACGATGCTGGTAGTGACCCACGAAATGCGTTTTGCCCGGGAGGTATCGACTGAAGTGATATTTTTGCACCAGGGTCAAATATGTGAACAGGGTGATCCTGAAAAGGTATTCGATCATCCGGAGAGTGATCGTTTTCAGCAGTTTTTAGCGGGCAATTTAAAATAGAATATGGCTAGGAGGCTGTCCGAGAATAGAGAGCCTACTGTGGAAAAGCGGGCTTTGGCCAGATTCCCCCCTGATTTTTGTTAAATACAACGAGTATTCGCCTCAAATCATGAGAGAATCTACCTCAAATCTGCTCTCCCTCGTTACGTCTCCTATTCTCGGATAGCCTCCTGGCGTGCTGTGACCTGGTAGACAGCACGGCAGGAACTATATACTCTGGCGACAAACCGGAATACTTATGTTAACAAACCTGAAAGTGAGGAAACGAAATGAAGCGTATGATGACTGTAGCGGTAAGTGCGGCAATGTTGTTTGCAGTAGGAAATGCAGCCCAGGCCAAGGACTGGAAAAATATCCGTATCGGTGTTGAAGGCGCCTATCCGCCCTTCAGCAGTGTCACCCCTGATGGCAAGCTGGTTGGTTTTGATATTGATATCGCCAAGGCCTTGTGTAAGGAGATGGGAGCCACCTGCAAGCTGGTAAAGCAGGACTGGGACGGGATTATTCCGGCGTTGCTGGCAAGAAAGTATGATGCCATTATTGCCTCGATGTCGATTACTGAAGAGCGCAAGAAAAAAGTTGCCTTCTCCCATAAGTATTATCAGACGCCTGCCAAGTTCGCACGCAAGAAGGGCTCCGGGATTGAAATTACCATGGCGGCATTAAAAGGCAAGTCTGTAGCCGTACAGCGAGCTACCATCCATGACAGTTTTATTACCGCCAAATTTGGTGATACGGTCAAGATCAAACGATATGCAACCCAGGATGAGGCCTATCTGGATGCTGTGGCAGGTCGTGTTGATCTGTTGCTGGCCGACTCTGTGGCGATGAATGATGGTTTCTTGAGTAAACCGAATGGCAGTGGCTGGGAATTTGTCGGACCGGATTACACAGAAGTAAAGTATTTTGGTGAAGGCGCAGGGGTGGCGATTCGTAAAAAGGACACCGACCTTACAGCAAAATTCAATAAGGCTATCGACGCAATTCGTGCCAATGGCGTGTACAAAAAAATCAATGACAAATACTTTGCCTTCGATATTTTTGGTGGTTGATTGATCACCGGGCACGTTCCATATTGAACGTGCCCGGTACTTGACCGCTAAATCGTTGTGGATCTCCATGGATATTTGCCGCTGATACTGAGCGGGATGGCACTGACAGTCGAGGTGGCCGTATTATCGCTGTTCATCGCCATGATACTCGGTCTTTTGGGCGCCGCGGCCAAACTTTCAGATTCGCGGCTGGCACAGAAAATAGCGGGTATCTATACGACCCTGATACGTGGCATACCGGATCTGGTATTGATGACCCTGATCTTTTTTGGGGGTCAGATTGTGATCAACAATATCGGTGATCAGCTGGGCTGGGATTATGTCGATGTCAGTCCTTTTGTTGCGGGTGTCTTGACCATAGGTTTTATCTTTGGTGCCTATATGACCGAGACCTTCCGGGGTGGCATCATGGCGGTCGATCACGGCGAAATCGATGCCGGAAAGGCGTTTGGTATGTCGCCATCCCAAGTGTTTTTTCTCATTACCATGCCGGCCATGGCGCGTCATGCCTTGCCCGGCTTTGGCAATAACTGGCTGGTCCTGGTCAAGACCACCGCGCTGGTTTCGGTGATAGGTCTGCAGGACATGCTCTATAACGCCGGTCTTGCTGCCGGGGCGACACGCAAGCCGTTTACCTTTTATCTGGTGGTGGCCATTTTGTTTCTGGCGATTACCG
>CAZTLH010000327.1:0-3755 GCA_964614335.1 uncultured Gammaproteobacteria bacterium | reverse complement strand
CATATATGGACCCGCTCCGTTTGCAAGACATTTTTGATCAATGATATGAGAGAAAATCATTGCTCACATATATCCGGCCTGTTGATGGAAGCTTTTTGGCTCCCTGGCCCCGATGGTTTATCTGCGCTCATCCTCCTCATCATCCATACGGCCTCTTAATGGCCAATGTGCGTGTCAGGTTTTGAACGAGCCGGTCTGACCTATCTCACCATCCGATCAATCTGTCTTTTGCAACTGTTGGAAAGGGTTTAACACTTACTCAATCGACACATGCGTCATCCACCCGTGTCGGATTTATCTCTGTACTCATACGGCTACGCGATAGGTCTCACCTTTTGTTATGATGACCCAGGCGATACGTGCCATTTTGTTGGCAACCGCAACGCAGGCTTGTTGTACCCTCGGCGCTTTAGCAGAGCCTGTGCCCACCGGCTAAAACGATCTGTCTTGCCGGCCGAGTGGCGCAGAACCGCTCTGGCTCCGTGGATATACAGCGTTCTAAGATAAGCATTACCACGTTTGCTGATCCCCAGTAGTACCGTTTTGCCACCTGTTGAATGCCCTGGTACCAATCCCATCCAGGCAGAAAAATGCCGCCCATTCATGAAATCTTTACCATCACCTGCTGCGGCATAGGTTGCACTGGCAATAATCGGTCCAATTCCCAGCGCTTCATCGAGTCGTTGGCATATCTCATTGTTTTGATTGAGCCGCTTGAATCGCTCCCCACATTGTTCATAGCGTTGTTCCATGGCTTGTAGTTCTTCCTGGAGTTCTGCAAATAACTCCCGTGTCAGGGGCGTCAAGCCATTTTCCGCATCTTCGAGAATATCGGGTAGTGCTTTACGCACCGCTGTTACCCCTTGGTTGATGACCACTCCATATTCCACCAATAATCCACGTATTTGGTTCACTAGAGCGGTGCGATCTTTCTTGATGCGTTCCCTCTTACGGTGAAAGTTCTGAATATCTTGCTGATCAACCGATTTGATGGGTACAAATCGCATATTGGGCCGCTGTACAGCCTCCACTATCCCTTCCGCGTCGTTTCTTAATAACGCTATTCTCGGACAGCCTCCTGTCAACACAGACTTGCCCTGGAGCCTTTACTTGAAGACATCCGGAAACTACAGAATAAATTCTCAAAATCGGTGGATAAAAACTTCTTGTTGCAAAACAGCCAAATCAGCCAAGGATAAACAGAACCCGGGCTAGGAAATATCGTATCCTTGACAATCAGGAGCCTGTCCTAGGCCTGACACAGCATCCTTTGCAGCAACCCGAGAGGAACACGAGCATGAGCGAACAGGAAAACATCGATGTCCTGGCAGAACAGTGCCAAAGTGCAGACGATTACGCCGCCCTGGCGTTAAAAATCGCATCTAACGATCCAGATCGTGCCAAGACTTTACTCAAGGAAGCTGAACTAAAGAGTCAATTTCCAGCCGATTACATCAGCACGGCAGCAGGTTATATTGCCCTTGCCGATCAGGACTATGCAACGGATTTGATTGATCAGGCAGAAGAGGCCTGTTTTGAGGTCATGGAATATGCCGCCGTTGGCAGGGCCTGGGGTGAGCTGATCGGCAACACCGAAAAAGCCTCGGAGTTGTTGCAACAGGCTGTCAGCGAAGTCCAGACCATGCCCGACATGCTGACATTGGCAAATACCGCCAGCGCATCCGGTGCCGACGAACTGGCCGGGTCTTTGTACAAACAAATTGAAGACTCCTGTAAAACAATCGATGATTACGCCGAATTGGCTTCGACACTGCTGCGCAGTGAGCAGCAAACCGCCGCACGGAAATTATTCACCAACGCAGGTAGACTATGTGATGATATTGCCAGTACTGTGATCTACGCAAAAGCTGCCAGAGACCTCTTCCATGACCCCAAATTGCAGCGCGGCATTCTTGAGGAGGCAGAGGCAGACTGCCAATTTCCGGCAGAATTTGTTCAACTGGCAACCGGCTTTCACGAGCTGCTCGACGACACAGCCAAAGTCGAAGAACTACTCGAGCAGGGTGAGGAATTTGCCTTTTCCGGTGCCGAGTATCTGGATCTGGCGAATGGTTATCTACAATTAAAAAAGGATAAAGTTGCCGCCGCAGCTGCTTATCAAAAGGCCTTGCCAGAGACCAATGATCGCCTGCAATTGCAGCAGATGGCCAGAACTGCCGTCTGTGATCTCGGCGATGCGAATCTTGCCAAAACAATTTATGCCAAACTGGAACAACGCAGCCAGAACATCAGTGATCGTCTGTCCCTGGTCCAGGCTGTGCTTGATGATACCGGTGACAAAGACTATGCCCTGGACCTGTATCAACGTATCGAGGAAAAACTGACCACGCCACGCGATCTCACAGATCTGGCAACCGCGATCATAAAAAACCTTGATGACAAACCCAGGGCGGTAGGGATTTTGAACAAGGCACTTCACAACTGTAGTGGCTTCCAGAATTTGAATAATTTGTTCGACAGTGCCGTAACCATTGTCAATGATAAAAAAACCAGCCAGGCCATACTGGGCAAATGGGCCGCTACGGCCGAGTCAACTGCCGAGCTCTTACTGATCTACCAGTCACAAAGCGCGGTCAGTGAGGCGGCTGATCAGGCACGCGACATGTTGTTGGCTGCAGAAGATCGCATTTCCAGTCTTGGCGAAATGAAAAATGTAGCCACTGTCGTCGCCCGGGATTTTGCTGAAGATAAAGCATGGCAACAACGTCTGGAAGATAAATTAAAACGCCGGGAGGCCAACCAGAGTACTTACACAGCCTTTCAGGACCGGGAAAAAAAGGCCATACTTGGCTTGCAGCTGATACGTTTGGGTCATGCAGTCATGCGACAACTGGAGGATGAATATTATTGTCGCAAATTACTCAATACCGCGCAGACCACACTGCAGGATAAGCCACTTGACTTGTACGTCAATGAGCAACTCATGAATGTCGTTGTCGATGACCTGCAGGATCGATCATTGGCGGCAGACCTGCTTGGCCAATGGGCCGACCGATGCCAGACATTGACACAAATCAGCCAGTTGATGGATATGAGTTTGCGCATTCTCGGTGATCTGGATCTGGCCAGCAAGTTATTGCACAACCACACAGAGCCTCTTTCATCTGCACAACAAAACAGCGGAGAATTACTACAACTGGCAACAGTGGTATGGCAAAAATTGCGTGACCAGAAGTGGGTCGAACAACTATTGCAAACCGCTAATGATAAGGCATCGACACTTTTTGACCGAATCACTGCAGGCAATCTTGCCAGACAGGCGGATTTACAAGAATTAGCCAAAAATACCTATGCCCAGGCAGCAGCGAGCTGTCAAAATGCCAACGATTTTAACCAGCTTTATCGACTCTTATGTGAAAGTGGCCTGTCAGCAGATACAATCAAGAGTTATTATGCACTGGGCACCAGAGCAATTCATTCCGCAACGGACAAACTACACTGGGCAGAAGGCATTATCGATCTGACTGGCGATCGTCAGTGGGCACAATCTGAATATCACGACCTGGCCAGTGAATTAAAAGACGGCCCTGCAGCAAAGCTGTTTTATAATAGCCAAAGACAACGACTGCATGGTCAGCTCTGAGTCTTTAGCAATCCGGTTTTTAGTTGGCCCGCCTATCAACAGCTCATGAGCTCCTGCTACAAATTCTAGAGTAACAAAATTCTAAGTAGTTTATTTGTTTACTCTATCATCTGATTCCGCATTGCTGTTTTAATCCCCCCCAAACAGACAA
>CAZTLH010000326.1:0-3759 GCA_964614335.1 uncultured Gammaproteobacteria bacterium | reverse complement strand
ATAAAATATAACGCAAAGGGGGGTTGACCAAAGAATGGAAATAACTACACGGGCAGGAGGGACAATACGCCACCAACTGCCTGATCTTGCGAATCATCATGCTCGCGAGCAATCCGTTAAATAATTCTAATATCTAGACCTGACCCCAACATTAGGAGGGACCAATGGCCGCTGCCAAACAGAAGACTGCACAGCTCAAGCTGAAGGGTGACTGCAGTATTTACGAAGCCTTTGATCTGCGCATCAAACTGCAGGAGCTGTTACAAAAGGCCCCGGTGGTTACCCTGGACCTGTCGGCGGTAGAGCGTGTGGATGCCTCTTTTTTGCAACTGCTGGTCTCGGCCCAGGCCGAGGCCGAACAAACAGATACCCGTTTGACACTGCAGAACCCTGCAGAACATGTTGGGGCGCTGATTGAAGCATTGCGTTTTCATCCCTCCATGAATCTACCTGGACGAGAAATGGCAGCCACTGATGGAGACAGCGCCACTGATGGAGACAGCGTATGAGTCTGGATGAAAATACCCAAATCTATGTCACAGAAAGCCAGGAACTGCTCGAAGATATGGAAACGGCGTTGCTCGAGCTTGAACGTGCTCCCAATGATCCGGATCTAATTGACCGTATTTTTCGTACCGCCCACACCATCAAGGGGTCTGCCGGACTATTCGGTTTCGAGGAGATCATCGCCTTCACCCATACCGCCGAGAATGTTCTTGACGATGTCCGCAATTGCCTGTTACCCGTGACCAATGATTTGATCAGTCTGTTAATGCGGGCCAAGGATCACATCAATAATATGGTCGAAGCCCTGCCCGAAGAAGTGGCAGCCACCAGTGGTGAAGGAGAGGAATTGCTCGGTATGCTCAAGGCCTTCAAGGCCGGCATCAGTCCGGCCGTTGCACAGGCTGCTGCCCAGACGGATGAGTCCGTAACTACCGACAACAGCCAGCCACTATTAACAATCACAGCCGCGGACAACACGGCTATCAGCGGAAATTTTCATATCTCCCTGCGCCTGGGTGCCGATACCTTCCGTCAGGGTTTTGACCCGGTACAATTGTTTGAACAAATGCAGCAGCTGGGAGAAATCAAGGAAGCCCATCTGGTGACCGAATCCATTCCTGCATTATCCGAGCTGGATGCCGAGAACTGTTATCTGGGCTGGGAGATTGTGCTCCATTCTGCTGTCGACAAACAACAGATCTCCGAGGTTTTCGGACTGCTCGATGGTGCCCAGGTCAGCATCCTGCCACCCGAATCCCGGCTAGAGGATTACCGTAATCTGATCCAGAAGCTACCCGAGGGTGATGCCGCACTGGGCCAGATTCTGGTCGAAATCGGCTCACTCACCGCAGACGAGCTACAACGAGCGCTGGTGGAACAAAAAACCAGCGGGGGTCTAACCGGCGATATTTTGGTAGAACAGGCTTCGGTGCCGACGGAACTGGTCGATGCGGCGCTGCAGAAACAGCAAAAGACCCGGGAAGTCAAGCATGCCCAGGCCAGTTTTGTACGGGTCGACGCCCAAAAACTGGACCGTCTGGTCAATTTGATGGGAGAACTGGTCGTCAGCAGTGCAAAAATTGCCCAGGTCAGCAGCACCCATCAGGATGAAGAGCTGGACAGCTCCATCGAAGAGATGATGCAGGCCATGGAAGACATGCGTGAAACCACCCTGAGTCTGCGGATGATGCCGATTGGCAACACCTTCAGTCGTTTCAACCGGGTGGTACGGGATGTGGCCAAGGAGCTGGAGAAAAAGATCCGGTTGCAGATTACCGGCGCCGATACCGAGCTGGACAAAACGGTGATCGATCAGATTGGTGACCCACTGACCCATCTGATCCGTAACTCGCTCGATCACGGCCTCGGCACTCCACAAGAGCGGATACGGGCCGGCAAGCCGGAAGAAGGCACCATCCATCTGGATGCCCACCACCAGTCAGGCTCTATCATTATCAAGGTCAGTGATGATGGCCGTGGCATCGACCCACAAAAGATTCGCCAAATCGCGGAACGACGGGGTTTGATCCAGCCAGAACAGAAGATGACCGAGCAGGAGGTCCTGCTGCTGATCTTCGAGCCTGGTTTCTCGACCGCGGAAAAAGCCAACAATCTGTCCGGTCGTGGTGTCGGTATGGATGTGGTGCGACGTAATATCGAGGCCCTGCGTGGTACTGTAGAGATACAGTCGACCCTCGGCCAGGGCACGACAATGACCATCCAGCTGCCACTCACCCTGGCCATTATCGATGGTTTTCACATCGCCGTCGGCACTGACTCCTTTATTATCCCACTCGATGCCATGGTCGAATGTGTGGCCCTGACCGAGCAACAATTGGTTGAGGTCACTACCCACGACTACATCAACCTGCGTGATGAGATTCTTCCGCTGATCAATCTACGTCGACATTTTCATATTCAGAGCAAGCAACGACAGACAGCAGGACAGGATCGACAAAATGTGGTGGTGGTCCAGTTCGCAGACAAAAAAGTGGGCTTACTGGTGGACACCCTGCATGGCGAGGCCCAGGTGGTCATCAAGCCTCTGGGCAGTGTGTTTCAGGGCATTAACGGTTTCGCGGGTTTCACCATTCTCGGCAGCGGCAATGTGGCCCTGATTATGGATATTCTGGATTTAATCAAGCTGGCCACAAAAAACGACCGCAACCGGCATCAACCGAGAAGAATGACGGCAGCGGGGGCCGAGGCCGGGGTATCGATTCATTAATGGCCATTCGGATCAAGCAACGACATGAGTCCTGCGGTTAAAAAAACACAGGCTTCATGGAAGTTGAAACATTTTCAAATTAGGTCAAGAAACGGTCGGCCTGTAATGCCCGAAGAATGCAGCAAAGAGGTTCGATGGCTGTCAGGCAACGAATGAACAAGATGCAAGACCGTGGTGGTCGTCGGCGGGCTTTGCAGTTTCCGGCCGTGGATGTAGTGATTGCAGCAGCGTGTTAATGTGGTATTTTGATCAGCTTTACGATCGTATTTATTTGATGATGTATAACCAAAGGGGATTAGAAAGATGTCTTTTATCGCAAATTTAAAGATTCGAAACAAATTTATCCTGATGTTGTTTCTGCCTATTGTCGGTATGCTGTATTTTGCTTCAATACAAACACTCAACGAATTTCAGCACTCGAAAGATTTTGAAACGCTGCCCCTCATGACTGACTGGGCTGCCCATGCCAGTGATCTCGCGCATGAATTGCAGCAGGAACGCGGGATGACGGGGGGATTCATCGGATCGAAAGGCAAAAAATTTGTCTCCCAATTACCCGCACAACGCAGTGTGGTGGATCAGCAGGTCGTGCAGATGAAGTCCTTTTTAAGCCATCTGGATACCACCGCATACAGCGAAAAGTTTCAAAGTGATCTCAGTGCAGCGTTGAATTCTCTGGATGGTCTGGGCAGTAAACGCGATGCCGTCAGCCGTTTGAATATTTCTTTCAAGGATGCCATCGGCTATTACACCACGATGATCAGCCATTTCCTCAATACCATTCACGAACTGATCATGATCAGCAACAACTATAGTATTACCAACATGTCGTTGGCACTGATCAATCTGCAGCAAGTGGAGGAGAAAGGCGGTATCGAACGGGCGGTCTTGTCCGGCAGCTTCGGTGCGGGTCATTTCTCTCCCGGTATCTACAGCAAATTTATTAGTCTGGTCAGCATGCAGGATCATTTCCTTATTAATTACAGGGCTTATGCTTCTAAAAAGCTCATGGGCCATCTCAATTC
>CAZTLH010000325.1:0-3766 GCA_964614335.1 uncultured Gammaproteobacteria bacterium | reverse complement strand
GGTTTGCTATAAATCAGGCAAACCACTGAAAAGATATCCTGAGCCCATGGCTGCACCCTTTGGTAGTCACAGAACAGTGAAACTTCAGCTACCTCGGTACAACTGTGCATAAATAGTGCGACGCGCTCCACATCTGCCAAACTCCGTGGCTGCCGCTGAAATTCGTAATTCGGGATTGATTAACAGGTTCCTGAACCGTTGTTTTACGTCAAACCCGATAGTAAAGTGTCAGCGAACCTGGTCTGGCTGGTGCCTCTGGCCAGGCCACATTTCCCTGCTCACCTGACAGAAATATCATCTGGATTCTCCAGAGATTACAAGTGGTGCAAAACATGAGGTAGAATACGTGCCGAATCTGTATTCACAGAATTGCAGACAGCTAACGATCAGGAATCATTGATGGCAATAGAATCAGTAACCGCCTTGTGTGACAAGGCCCGGGATATATTGAGCAGGATCACCTCGCTCAGGGGGTATCTTTGACTACGATGACAAGAAAGAACGTCTCGAAGAAGTAGTGCTGCAGCTGGAGCAACCGGATGTCTGGAATGATCCGGAGCAGGCCCAGAAGCTGGGCAAGGAACGGGCCCAGCTCGAGCAATTGGTCAATGGTCTGGATGACCTGGCCCAGGCCACTGCAGATAGTGAAGAATTACTGCAGATGGCGGCCGAAGAAGAAGATGAGGATACGGTCGAAGAGGTTAGCAACGAGATCTTGTCGCTGCTGAGTAAACTGGAGAAACTGGAATTTAAACGGATGTTTTCCGGTCAGCTGGATGCCGCCAATGCCTTTATCGACATCCAGTCCGGTTCCGGCGGTACCGAAGCCCAGGATTGGGCCAATATGCTGCTGCGGATGTATCTTCGCTGGTGTGATAATCATCAGTTTGAAGTGCAAGTTATCGCCCATTCAGAAGGCGAGGTCGCCGGCATAAAGAGTGCCACGGTCAAAGTGTCCGGCGAATACGCCTATGGCTATCTGCGTACAGAAACCGGGGTCCATCGACTGGTGAGAAAATCCCCCTTTGATTCAGGCAATCGTCGTCACACCTCGTTTGCATCTGTTTATGCCTACCCGGAAATTGACGACAGCATCGAGGTCGATATCAATCCGGCGGATTTACGTACCGACACCTACCGGGCCAGTGGTGCCGGTGGTCAGCACATTAATAAAACCGACTCAGCGGTGCGGATCACCCATCAGCCCACCGGAATTGTGGTGCAGTGCCAGAATGACCGTTCCCAGCATCGTAACCGGGCAGAAGCCATGGCCATGCTAAAAGCACGGTTATACGAACACGAATTACAGAAAAAACGCGAAGCACAACAACATGAAGAAGATGAGAAAATGGATATCGGCTGGGGCAGTCAGATTCGCTCCTATGTACTGGACCAGTCCCGTATCAAGGATTTACGCACCGGTGTAGAAACCGGCAATACCCAGGCAGTGCTAGATGGCGGTCTGGATCCCTTTATCGAGGCCAGTCTCAAATCCGGCCTCTAGAAACAGCCAACGAGCCAAGCGAACAGTGATGATGAAGCAGCACAATACCCAGCCCGACAGTGACCAGTTACAACAGCGACGACAGAAACTGCAGACCTTGCGTGACAGTGGACAGACGGCATACCCGAATGATTTTCGGCCCGACACCACGGCTGCAACCCTGCATCAGGGTTACGACAACGCCGGCAATGAGACCCTGGAAGCGGAGCCGGTTACCGTACAGCTCAGCGGACGACTACTTGCCAAACGGGTTATGGGCAAAGCCAGTTTTGCCCATATCCAGGATCGCTCTGGGCGAATTCAACTCTTTTTGCAACGTGACGCACTGCCGGAAGGGGTTTATGCGGGTTTCAAAAAATGGGATATCGGTGACATTATCGGTGTCAGCGGGCAGTTATTCAAAACCCGTACCGAGGAACTCAGTGTGCGGGTGGTCTCGATCCGTTTGTTGACCAAATCCTTGCGACCGCTGCCGGAGAAGTTTCATGGCCTGACCGACACCGAGGGCCGCTATCGACAGCGTTATGTCGATTTGATCGTCAATCAGGACAGCCGCGAGGTCTTCAGGCGTCGTTCGGCCATTATCCACCAGATTCGCAGTTATTTTGTGGAGCGGGATTTTCTTGAAGTCGAAACCCCGATGATGCATCCGATACCCGGTGGTGCAACGGCCCGGCCCTTTATCACCCATCACAATACCCTCGATATGGAGCTGTTTCTGCGTGTGGCGCCGGAGCTTTATCTCAAGCGTCTGGTGGTCGGTGGTCTGGAGCGGGTGTTCGAAATCAATCGCAACTTTCGCAATGAAGGGATCAGCACCCGCCATAATCCGGAATTTACCATGCTGGAATTTTATCAGGCCTATGCGGATTACCATGATCTAATGGATTTGACCGAGGATCTGTTGCGTTTATTGGCCGAGACTGTCCTCGGCTCCACCCGCTTTGAATATCAGGGGCAGGCCCTGGATTTCGGCCAACCCTTCCAGCGTTTGACCGTGATTGAGGCAATTCTCAAATACCGGCCGGAAGTTACGCCGGCCCAACTCGACGATCTTGAGGATTTGCGGGCCCTGGCTGCCGGTGTTGGTGTCACGGTTAATCAGAGTTACGGGATCGGCCGTCTGCAGATGGAAATTTTCGAGCAAACCGTTGAATCGCAGCTGTTGGAGCCGACCTTTATCACCGCTTACCCGGTGGAAGTCTCCCCGTTATCGCGTCGCAATGACGAAAATCCCGCCGTCAGCGATCGTTTTGAGCTCTTTATCGCCGGCCGGGAAATTGCCAATGGTTTTTCCGAACTGAATGATCCGCAGGACCAGGCGGAACGTTTTCGCAAACAGGTGGCCGAGAAGGATGCCGGTGACCTGGAAGCCATGCATTATGATGCGGACTATATCCGGGCACTGGAATACGGTTTGCCCCCGACTGCCGGCGAAGGAATCGGTATCGACCGTCTGGTGATGCTGCTGACCGATTGCGCCTCCATACGTGATGTGTTGTTATTTCCGCTGTTGCGACCGGAAGCGGGGAGTTAACCATGCGGGGTTCCAGACTGCTTTTGCAGCTTCTCCGGTGCCTTTCTGACAACAAGTGGAAGGGGCTAGGCGCGGTTTTCGGTGTGACTTCGACCAGCATGGTCATCAAAACGACGAAATTGACACCAAATCCGGGCCTGGTCGTTATGCTGGTGCCAGCATTGCGTTGCTTCCGTGCTATGTCTGCTGCCGTATGAATTCCTATACCGCCTCTGCGATCGAAGTCCTTTCCGGCCTGGAGCCAGTACGGACCCGGCCGGGTATGTTCACCGAAACGGAACGACCCAATCATCTGGTCCAGGAAGTGGTGGATAACAGTGTCGATGAAGTGATCGCAGGCTTTGCCAACCGGATCGAAGTGGTGATGCATGCCGATGGTTCGGTGGCGGTGAGTGATGATGGCCGGGGTATGCCGATTGATCTGCACCCCAAGGAAGGTGTGCCCGGCGTTGAAGTCATTCTCACCCGACTGCATGCCGGGGGTAAATTTTCCGGTGACACCTACCAGTTTTCCGGTGGCTTGCATGGTGTCGGTGTGTCGGTGGTCAATGCCTTGTCGAAACGACTCGAAGTCCAGGTTCGACGTGGTGGTCTGATCTATGCCATGGCCTTTGAGAACGGGGCGAAAACCAGTGATCTGCAGGTGGTCGGAAAAACGACAAAAAAGGATACCGGCACCTTGATCCGGTTCTGGCCGGATGCGGGATTTTTCGACAGTCCAAAAA
>CAZTLH010000324.1:0-3769 GCA_964614335.1 uncultured Gammaproteobacteria bacterium | reverse complement strand
ACCTGGGTTAATGAGTTACGCAGGTCCGACCCCTCTACCTGGGTTTAATTCGTTCACTCTCTTTGATTTTAGGCTTTAAGTACGCTTTGGGCATTTCCCAGAAATTGAGAAATTTGTGACGCAGGGGGCGACTAATTGAGCCGGGTGGCTGACCATCACGCAGAATCAACAAAATATCGGAACTTGTCGCCGGATGATTGAGAAAATAGGAGTGCCCAAACATGCTTTGTGTGGCACCAACATCGATAATATTGACATTCGGGACCCTGGAGAAAAATTCCTGATCGCTTGGTTTTAAATCCGCAGCTTTCATACGTCCAAATCGGGTGCCACTCATCAGAAACTCGGAGAGATTCAACGCGGTATCGGCCGAGTTGGTGTATATCGTGATCTGGCCGAATGCAGGGCCAAACTTTTCTGCCATCAGACGTTGCCGAACGATATCCAGATCCAGATCTGGTGCGGCCAGAATCAAATTTTTGATTTTAAAAACAGTAACCGGATTTTTGCCTTTTGCACGGGTTTCGATAATGAGCTCACGCATGGCGGTGGTCGTAATATCGGCGCCACGACTGTGCGCAATAATATTGATATGCTCAATTTCCGGCATGGCAGAAAGCAAACGCATGAATTCCTTGAAATGGTAGATCGTAAACTCGCCCGACTCCCTGGCAATAAAATAACCAAACAAGCCACCGATATCTGCAGGCCATGAATACAGTATGGGCACACCTCTACGACCCGTGAAGTGCCAGAGTTCTGCCAATGAGGTTGCTGATTCTTCGAATGAGTCGTTGAAGCCGTGAACAAAAACCAGCACCTCTTTTTGTGCTGATACACGAAGACGTTGACGCAACTCCCGATAGAAACGCTCACGCGCAGTCGCAAAGTCCTGCATGACATCGGGATTATCGACAAATCTCCCGTTTTGCATCGAAAAAGAGTGTGGCGTTGCTGGAAAACGTGTGATTTCCTTGACTGAACGAACACGGAGTTCAGGTTCAATAGTACGATCACGCATCTGGCTTAAATTGATCAGTTGCTGCCACGGCAAGTGCTTGCCAATTTCCACAGCGACCGATCCGAATGCCGATGAGGAGGATCGGCTGGCATCATAGCGCACTCTCTTTAACTCGCTCTTTTGTACCGAACGGTCAGTGATATAAAGCATGTCTACAGTACTTGAGCGCAAGACCGGCGGAATAGATCTGTCTGAAAACCCTGCCGGGCCGGTATAGATATTCGGAGTGGGCATCAGAAGTGGCTGAAATGTACAACCACTGAGTAATAATACACTTACGTATACTGCAATGAACCGACTAGGGATTACTGGCACGACACTACCCGTCTAGTTCTTGAACAGTTACCTGGCACTTCACAAGCTCCATTATTATCCCTGCATTAATACCTCAAGGTCAGTGACCAACATCGGTAACTGAGCAGAATGATATTATCAGGAAACAGCATGTTATACACCAAGACCAGTGCATGAGCTGTAAAAGATCGTCATAAAAGAAATCCTGCATCAGAAACGCGTCGATGATCCTACCCAGCTCACTGAGACAGTTTCTTTTGGTGAACGTATCCCATTTCAATCCTTTTCTTGCAGCCAGTGCTGAATGGTTTGTAAGGAACGTTCATAGTGATAATGAAGCTGCTCCGGTATGTAATGATGCTCACTCGTTGCTGGACATGCAAGCCGGGACAGGCACTGGCCCGCGCAGACCGAATCTTCGAGCAGCCTATATTGTGTACATTGTCGCAGCATATCAACATTCGTAAGCGCATCCACTGGACAAGCCGGGATACAGGGTTTGTGCACGCACACATCACACGGAGATCCCCATGATTCGGGCGTCGTCGGCGACCAGTCACAGTCGAACAGCACCACCACACGATAGGCAAACCACGAGCCCCATCGCGTATTGATGCCGAGCCGAAAGGGAGAGTCGTGATGCCATCCCGCCTGCACTCCAAGGCGTTGCAGCGGCACCAACTGCCCGGATGCCGGATAGATGATTTCGCAATCTGCGTCCGGGCACGCTACGTCAAACCAGCGCTGCACAACGTCCACAGAGTATGAATCAACCGGCTCGGATCGCTGACAAAAATCGGAAGCCTGGAGCACCTGCCACAGCCGCTGACCGCCATGCCCGATCAGTAAAAGTCTCGAATAATGTGTACCGTCAACGCCCTGGGATGTGAGCATCTCACGAACTTCCACAGACAGCGCATCCCAGGCCAGAACAGCCTGTAGATTCAGCCCACGCTCATCAAGTGCGGAAAAATCAATGCTGGAGGATCTGGCAGACATCGCTTTTCATTCTTAAACAGAGTACCTCTTTCTTTGCAGACATCTGCATCCTTGGAGCTTAACCCCTTCCAACAAAGTCCATGGCGTTAGCCATAATGATCATATTTAAAATGTTGGTCCCTTTTGGTAGCTCGGCCATATGCAACACAGCGCGTGCAGCATCGGTCACATCCATGGTTGGATTTTTCACGCCTGTGCTTTCTTCCAGGCCTGCTATCAATTCGGTACGAGCATTGCCAATATCAATCTGTCCACAGGCTATCCCCAAGGCGCGACCATCCAGCGAAACAGCTTTCGTCAGCCCCATAATTGCATGTTTGGTGGCAGTATAGGGCGCCGAAACTGCTCGCGGGGTATGTGCTGAAATTGAGCCATTATTGATGATCCGTCCACCCTGTGGCTCTTGCGTTTTCATGATCCGAAAAGCCTGGCGGGCACATAGAAACGATGCGGTTAAGTTCACATCGACCTGCCTGAGCTTGCCAATCTTTCAGCGTCACTTCATCCACTGTCGCAGATGGTGTGAAAATGCCTGCGTTGTTAAACAACACATCGATGCGGCCAAATTGGCTCACTACCTTGTCAAAGGCACCGATCACTGCGGCTTCTTTCGTTACATCACAGGCAAGTGCTCCCTTTCGCCCTTTGGCAAGCTGTTGCAATCGATCAAAGCGACGCGCCAACAATGCGACGTTCCAACCTGCATCCAAAAACAACGTGGCGGTCGCTTTGCCGATACCACTGCTGGCACCTGTAATGATGATGGTCTGGGTCATAGCAAAAGCTGCACGATGTTTCGAATAGTCCTTGAAATTTTAGCTGGTGTGGACTCGTCAATACCCAATAGAAACGTATCTATTCAGGGTCATCGAACGTAAGTGCAATTCTATCAGATGAAGTCAGGCAGATTTTGCTAAAATAGCAGTCTCATGGCCCGGCTTAAAATCACCCTTGTTTTTTGCTGGTCGAGAGGTCGAGAGTTAATCGAGTACCCGATAATTGTGTAATTTCGATCTCAATTACACGGAAAGGAGAAGCCTTTCCTCCATCTGGCGTTATTATTACGCGTCAACATTTCTGATTTCAGGAGATTTCAATGAAAATTGCCATTATGGGAACTGGAGGGGTAGGAGGCTACTATGGTGGACTCCTGGCAAAACAAGGCCATGATGTCAGCTTTGTGGCCCGTGGTAACCATCTAGCAGCCATTCAAAAAAATGGTTTGTTGATCAACAGTGTACACGGGAATTTCCAGGTAAGGCCGGTAAAAGCCACAGATGACCCATCCACGATAGGGCCTGTTGAACTGGTCATCTTTTGTCCCAAGACGTACACCACCGATGAGGCCGCAGCGCAAATTATGCCTTTGCTTGGCGGCGATACAACTGGGATGAGCCGGCAAAATGGCATCGATGCTACGGAGCAGATCGGCGCCATTGCGGGAAAAAAACACAT